>NZ_JBFTQY010000093.1:0-22511 GCF_056399245.1 Rhizobium sp. 01N447_2 | reverse complement strand
ATACCGTCAAGGGCGGGGAGCTCTCAGGCGCCAACCAGGCCTATTCGCAAGGGGTCAATGCCTTGACGACGATGACGGCGCTGACGGATGCGATGAACAGCGCAACGAAGGATCGGCAAAACTCGTTCATGCAGGCGACCGAGAAGATCGGCACGGCTCAGGATCTGAAGGGTGCGCTCGAACAGAACACCCAGATGGTGCTGCAGGGCAACCAGACCGCAAACGAAGCCGTTGGCTCCCTCAACAACCAGGTCATGCTGCTGAACCAGCAATACAAGGCGGCSCTCGCCACYTCRTCSCAGAACCTCAAGACCTTCGCGCCGCTTCCCGACAGTGTCATGCGGGATGAGGGCTTGGAGCAGCAGGGGGCCTCGGTTCGCGATCAGCTGAAGGCGTTCGAGGAGCAGGAGCAGTGAGGCTGACCCTCATCCTCGCGTTTTGTTGCGCGGCCTTCAGTGGCTGCGGCGGCAAATACGAACAGCTGGCGAAATGCTCGGCCGACGAAAATCCCGTGCCGGCGCTCGGCTACGACAGAGCCCCACAACCAGCGCCGCCGGAACAGGCGCTGGCGAGAGTGGTCAAAGACGATTGCGGCCCGATGCGGCCTGTCAATTAGGACGCGACATGGATCCAGTCAGCTACGCGATCAATTTCTATGGCGACGCGCTCAGATATTTCGATAAGATCAACGAAGCCTCGCTTGAACGCGCGTGGGGCATGTTTGCCCAGCACAGCAATCTTGTCTCCGGCATCCTGGCGATCTTCCTGATCCTCTACTTCCTTTGGGGTGCCCTCGGACTGTCGAGCGTATCCCTGCAGGACATGGCGGTTACGGCCTTCAAGATCGCGCTCGCCTATGCGCTGATCATGTCCTGGGCCACTTTCTACGACAATATCGGCCAGTTCGTATTGTCCTCGCCACAGGATCTTGGCTCGGCTATTTCCTCGGCAATGGGCGGGCAGTCGGCCGGGTCCGATCTTGCCCAGCAGGTCGCCAGCATGGCGCGCAAGGTCTACGACTTCGCCATGCAACTCTTCAATTCCTATGAATCCGGCTGGCTTCCGAATGTCACCGGCGCTGTGGTCGTGTTCATCGTTCTTGTGTTCGGGCTGCTGCCGATGCTGCTGATCCTTACCGGCGTGACGCTGTTTGCCAAGATGATAACCGCCGTCATGCTGGCGATCGGACCGATTGCCATCCTCTGCTACTTTTTCGGCATGACGCGGTTTGTCTTCGACGCGTGGGTGAGGGGCATTGCCTACGGCATGTTCATGCTGCTCTTCACCTATATCATGGCCGGTCTGTCCTTCGGCTTTCTGATCGGCATGATGGACACCATCAACGGCGACATGGCGACCAAGGAAAACGCACTCGCGATCGTGCTTGCCATGGTGCTTTACCTGGCGCTGATCTCCTATTTCATTTTCCAGGTTCCCGACTTCGCCAGAACCTTTTCCTACGGCACGGCGATCTCCGGCGTGCCGGGTGGCGGCGGTGTCGATACCGGTTACAGCGCCGCGCGCAGAACACTTGCATCCAGCAATTCGAGAACCGGGCAGGCGGCGGCCGTCGCCCTTGGCATGCTGAGTGGTCCGAGAGGCGCCCTGACGGCGGCAGCGCTTGCCGGCCGCGGCAGTGTGGCCGGCGTCGGGACGCTCGGCCGGATGTTGGCCAATCGCCGCCGCAACAGCGAGTGAACGAGACACCGAAATTTGAGGGTAACACTTGGCATTGTTCAGAAGACGGATAACACCTGCGCCGACCGACCATATCCCCGGGCCACAGGAAATCTATGATCTGCACCGGTCCTGGGGGGAGAAGAACCGCTCGCTTCGGACCTTGATCGGTCTCATCCTGCTTGCCTTCGCCGTAGCCGGCTGGGCTATCGCCGGGATACTCTCTTTTTCGGTGGCGCAACTCTTTCCGCTTGTCCGCACCGAGGTCGTGCCCCTGATCGTGGACAAGAATACGGGCTACATGGAGACCGTGACCACGCTCGACAGGGATCGATCGAGCGTCTCGGATATCCAGGCCGTTCGCGCTTCATTCGTCGGCAACTACGTCATCCGCCGCGAGACCTACGATCCCCGCTATCTCTCGGACAACTTCGACATGATCGCGCTCTGGTCGGAACCGAACTCGGACGCCTTCAAGGAGTATGAGGCGTGGATGAACCCGAGCAATCCTCGAGGGCCGGTGAAGACGCTGGGTGCCACCGGCGACATTCGGCCGGAAATCTTGTCGGTCAATCCTCTCAATGCCTCGACCATGGCCGTCCGATTTGAGACTCGGGAGCGCCAGCGCGGTGGCGATGTCATCAATCGCTGGTCTGCTACGGTGCGCTACCGGCAGATCAATCTTCCCGCCAGTAACCGGGTTCGTTTGTACAATCCGTTGGGCTTTGTCGTCACCGAATATGCAAGGGTCCCGGAAACCATGCCGTCGGGGCCGGCCCAATGATAAAACGGATGGCGGCGCTTTCATTCGTACTGCTGCTGGGGACCACGGTCGGCCATGCCGAACTGGTCGCACGTCCGGGAAGGCTCGATCCTCGGGTTCGCTCGCTTCCCTATTCGGCCGAGCAGGTCTTCCTGGTGACCGGCACCTACGGGATGGTGACGACGATCCTCTTCAGCGCCGACGAGGAGATTACCCAGGTCGTTGCCGGCGACACCGTCTCCTGGCAGATCCTTACCTCGGCCGACCGACGTTCCCTGACCTTGAAGCCGATGGAAAAGGACGCTTCGACCAATCTGTCCGTCGTCACCACCAAACGGACCTATTCTTTCGATCTGCGCGTCAACGACAGCAAGGTGATCCAGAACCAGACCTTCAAGCTGCAGTTCACCTACCCGGAAGACGCCGGGCTGAAAGGAACGGCGGAACTCTGGAAGCAGGCTCAGGACGCTGAGCGCAATCCGAACCTGAAGAACATCCGTCGCGACAAGGTCAACTACGACTATGGCTTCAAGGGAAGCGATGCGGCAAAGCCGCTTTGGGTGTTCGACGACGGATTGAAGACCTTCATGAAGTTCACCGGCGACATTCCGGCGATCTTCATCGTCGACCGGAAGCGTCGCGAGAGCCTCGTGAACTACCGCCGCGAGGCCGATTATATCGTCATCGACACCGTCTCGCGGCAGTGGTCGCTGCGCTATGGCACCGAAGACGAGACCTGCCTGTTCAATCTGCGCACCGTTCCCGCCGATATTCCAGCACCGATCGAAGGTGCGGTTGCGCCAAAGCGGATCGGTGCCGGCGGTTCCTCGCAACAAGCTCAACATTAGGAAAGCGCGCCATGTCGGATCCAAACTATCACTCGCTCGACACCGATAGCGCAATCGGCGGTCCGGTCCGGCGGAGCGGCGTCGGTCTCATGCGGCCGATCGCGGTTATAGCGGCCATCGCCGGCATAGGCGTCGTCCTTTATTTTCTTCTTGCCGGAGGCGAGCAACCGCCGGCGATCGACACGACACCGCGTGAGGAGTTCCGTCCGGTCCAGACACCGAGGAATGAAGGCTTCAGAACACCGGCCCCGCCGCCGCTGCCGACGGTGGTCGTTCCGGAAGCACCGCCGCCCCCTCCGCCCCCGCCAGCGCCCGTCGTTCCGGCGGCTGCACCGGTTCTACCACCGGCTGAGGTCGACTGCGCCAGAGGCAAGAACCGGGACAATCCCCGCTGCATCGAGCTCGCGCGGCAAGCCAAGCTGCTGGAGCGTGTTCGCTCCTCCGCCATGGTCTTCGATCAATCGGATCAGAGGAACGGTGCGGCGCGGGCATCGACTGACGCCACGGGTTCGGGACTGTTCGGCGCCGGCGATCCGTCCGGGGCTCAAACGGCAGCATCCGCGAACGGCGGCGGCGCGGTCGACAATGATCGTGCTTTCCTGAAGGCGATGGCCGGACAGGGTGTCGAAGTTTCAGTCGCAACCGACAACCGCCGCACGGACGCTTGGATCCCGCAGGGCACGATGATCCGCGGAACGCTGGAGACGGCGATCAATTCAGACCTCGCCGGCATGGTGAAGGGGATTGTGCGCGACGATGTCTATTCGTTCGATGGTCGTCGCATCCTTATACCGGCCGGATCGTCCCTGATCGGCGATTATAAATCCGGCGTCGAGCGGGGACAGGAGCGGATCCTGATCGTCTGGACACGGATGATCCGCGGAGACGGCGTTTCGGTGCAGCTCGGCTCCTATGGCACCGATCGGCTTGGGCGCTCGGGCATGACGGGTGTCGTCGACCGCAAGTACTGGGAACGGTTCGGGCCGCCGGCGATGATGACGTTGATTGGTGGCGCCACTCAGTACATCGCCCAGCTCGGCCAGAAGCAGGACCGCAACATCACGATCGTCAATACGGATGGAACGGTGACGAGCGTTCCTCAGGATAATGGAAGCACGTCACAGGATCGTGCCCGTGAGATCGCCGCCGAGACGATTGCCTCCGGCATCCAGCAGCTGGGGACAGAAGCCTTCCAGGACAGCCGCAATATCCGACCGACGATTCATATCCCTCAGGGCTCCGACATCAATGTCTTCGTCACACGCGACCTCGACTTCGCCGGACTTTATCCGGACCCGGTACGCGAAGAATTCGAGCGGCTGCGCAGAAGGAAGCTTGGCAAATGAACGCGCGCCCGTCGATTTCGGCCGAACAGCACTTTCTGTCCGAGGCAATCGAGCCGATCCGGCCGTTTCTCGACGATCCCGGAGTGGTCGAGATCTCCTGCCAGCGCAGCAATGAGATCTGGCTCGAGCGTATCGGCCAGCTCAGCATGGTGAGGCAGGACGTGGAGGGTCTCGATCAGGATGCGATCCGCCATATGGCCTCGCGCGCCGCCTCGTTCACCAAACAGACCGTCAATGCGGAGCATCCGCTGCTATCGGCGACGCTCGTCAATGGCGAACGCGTGCAGTTCGTGCTGAACCCGACTTCGGCGACGGGCCACGCCTTCTCCATCCGCAAGCAATTCATCCGCCGTTTCGATTTGAACGACTATGAGAAGGCTGGCGCGTTCCGCTTCACCAAGGTGACGGGAGACGACTATATCGACGACGTCGATATCGAGCTGTCGCGGCTGCTGCGAGCCGGCAAGGTTCGCGCCTTCCTGGAGCTCGCGGCAATCAATCACCGCAGCATGCTGATTTCGGGCGGCACCTCCACCGGCAAGACGACCTTTCTGAATACGATGCTCACCGCCATTCCGAACCACGAGCGCTTCATCCTCATGCAGGACACTGCCGAGCTGGAGCCGCAGCAAGAGAATGTCGTGTCGCTGCTGGTCTCGAAGGGTGGCCAGGGCGAGGCGAGGGTGACGATGGGGGATCTGCTGGCCACGGCGCTCCGTCTCAGACCGGACCGGATCTTCATGGGCGAGTTGCGCGGCGCCGAGGCCTTCGACTTTTTGAACGCCATCAATACAGGGCATCCAGGTTCGATGTCGACCATCCACGCAAACTCACCGCACCACGCGTTCAACCGGCTGTCGACGCTGGTGCTCAACAGCAACGTGCGCATGGAGCGCGACGATATCATTCGATACATCCGCTCGATCATCCCGATCGTGGTCCAGTTGAAGAAGAGCGATGCCGCCGGCGGTCGAGGCGTCAGCGAGATCTACTTTGCCGATGAGGTGGACGAAAATGGCAAGCGTATCCACGCACACCGAGATTGACCGTCCGAAGTGGACCGGTTTGCAACGCGCATCGTTATTTACCTTGCCGGTCGCACTGCTCTGCGTCGTTCTCCTGTGGCTTGCCTTCTTCACGCTAATCTACGACGCCTACATCACCTCATTCGGCTCTTCGTCCTACTTCGATTATGTGGGACAGGCGCGCTTGATCGACGCCGCCCGCTATACCTGGTCGATCATCCATGTCCGCAACACGGTCGGGCTTTCGCTTCTGGCCTTCGCCCTTGCCTTGCCATTCCTGTTTTTCTTGGCTTGCATCTGGATGCTGAAAGGTGGCAGGGCGATGTCGCGCAAGATCCTCTATCTCCTGCACATCCGGTCGATGTTCAGCCTGATTGCGCACACGGCTCTCCTCTTCGCCGCCGCTTATGCCGGTGTCATCGTCTATGGCGTGGCCTTCTATTTGGTTGCCACCAAGGCCGGTGAGCATGCCGAAATCGCCAGCTACTATGGCAATCATCTGGCCGCGATGTATCAAGCGCCGTTCGGGGCAACGGATGCAGCCGGTGCCTATCAGAAGCCGTCTCGACAGACAGTGCTTGCCGCGCTCGCGGGTCTCGCTGCCGCCGGTGCCATCGTCGGATTTCCGATCGGCGCGGCAATCCAGAAACGTCAGCGGATGATCATGGGTAAGGCACGCCTAGCCACCTTAAAGGACGCGGCGGACTTTCGGCTGCGCGACAAACACGGCATCGTCCTTGGGCTGAAACAGGGTTTGCTTTTGCGTAACGACGGCGACCAGCATGTCATGGTGATCGGTTCGCCGGGGCAGGGCAAGTCGCGCGGCTTCGTCGTTCCGACGATGATGAGCTTTCAGGGATCGCAGGTCGTCCTCGACATGAGTGGCGAACTCTTCGAGGAGACCTCCGGTTACCTGAAAGGCAAAGGATACGAGGTTTTCCTGCTCGCGCCGGGATCGAGATACACCGACGGCTACAATCCGCTCGACCTGATCAGTGACGAGCCGAACCAGCGGATCACCGACTTGCAGAAGCTAACGCAGATGCTGCTGCCGGAACGACTGCGTTCGGATTCCTCCGACTTCTGGGAGGAGAGCGCCAGGATCCTGCTGACCGCGATGCTCGGCTTCGTGCTCGAATGCCCTGATACCCGCAAGTCGCTCAGCGAGCTCTATCGCATCCTCAACTCGATGTCGGACGAGCGCAAGGCGATCATCCAGTTATTGGAAAATTATGAGCCGGTTCTCTCCGACCAGACCCGGATGCAGCTGACCAAATTCGCCGGCCGGCACGAAAAGCTCGGGGAGGGGATTGCGGCTGAGATCGTCGCCAAGCTCAACTTTCTGCAGAACCCGTTGGTGGAAGCGCTGACCTCGATCACCACGATCCCGATCGAGACCATCAGAAAGCGTAAGCTCGCCATCTACATCCAGGCTGACTGGAACGCCATGCAGATCTACGAGCGCCTGATCTCGATGTTCATCCAGCAGATGGCCGACAAGCTCGTGCAGATGGGACCGTTGCGCAACGGTGAGCATGAAGTGCTGATGATGCTCGACGAATTCGGCAACGGCGGCCGGATCGATACTGTGCTGACGCTCGCCCCGCTGATCCGCAAGAATGGGGTTCGCTTCGTCTTCATCCTCCAGGACGGCGCCCAACTCGAACGGTTGTATCAGCGCTCCGGCCAAAAGATCCTGATGGGCGCTTCGACGATCAAGCTGTTCATGAATTTCCAGAACCAGGAGGATGCGACGGCTGTCTCGATGGCCGCCGGCAAGACGACGGAGTGGGTCGAGCAATCGTCCTATTCGCATCGTCACGGCCGAAGGCAGCGGTCGATATCGAAGGTGCCGGTCTCTGTCGATCTCCTTCCCGTCAATACGCTGATGATGATGAAGCCGGAAGAAGCGATCCTGCAGGTCACCGGCATGCCGCTGATGCGCATCATGAAGCTTGATTCAAGCGGTGAGCGGATGTTCTCGAAAATGCGAAAGTTCAAGCCGGTGAAAAGACCTTGCATGGAGCCGGTTGCATGGACAATCGCCGACAGCAGGTCAGCTGCGGCGGCTCCGCCCGCGACGGGCGCTCATATCCATTTTGAGCGCTTCGTCGTCAAGGATGCTGTCCGCCATGTCTACATCTCCTCGCTTGACGAGCTGCGTCATCGCCTGGATCTCGACGAGACACGCGAGGCCGGCGTGACAGAAAAAGAGGTGCCGGAGGAAGAAAAGAAGCAACCGGGAGGCAAGCGAAAGGGAGATCCGGCGAACGGAAAACGAAAGCGCGGCATGCCGAAAACTTCTGGTGCCGCTCGCGAGAGTGACATCGATCTCGATATCGACGAGGAGAAGCTCAGCCGCAATGTCTATTCGGGCTCACCGGCACATCGGAGCGTTCGATCCAAACAGACCAATGGTCCACCGGATCATATCGATCCTCGGCCGGTGGCGTCTGTTCTTCAGCGGCAGGAGGTCAGAGACGTATTCGGGGCAGATCTTACCGCGTTGAACGAGGTGATCTTCCAGCAGGCCGAAGGGAATGCACTTGAGCCGGTCGAGCTCAACGCGGATGTCGAGCTCTTGATAGGGAGCCTGTCGGATCGGCTCACCGAGGGCAGTTCGAAAGCCTACCTGCGCCAGTTCGCTAGCTTGGCGCGGGATCCGCTGGGCGAGGATCGGGAGCAATCTGGGACCGAGGCGCATTCTGAGTAGATGCGACGTCGCCCGCAACGACGCAACACTGCGTCCCCATCTTGCAGGGAGAACGTTACATGGGTGAGATCCGACATCTCTTACACCGCAATTTTTCAAAAAGTGGTCATCTCGAACGAATTGTCGCTGCCGCCAAGGCTGACGCCGGCTTTTGGCTGATGGTGAAGGAGCGCGAGATGGAGAGGCAAGCGATCGGAGCCGAAGTTGACCTGGAGGGCGATGGTGAGGATGCGATCGACAAGTCGGCGCCGGCGAGCCTGACGCCCACGATCACAGAACTGGCTGACGACCTCGTCTCGCGCATGTTCGGAACTTGCTCACCCGAGGTGCTGGTGATCATCCAACAGGCGCTCCTCGATGCCGCGAGAGTCGAGCTGAGCGGTGTCCGGTGAAGGCCGATCAAACGCTGCGGAAGATGGCGACCACAATTGATCTTCAGGTCAGGATGTCGTCATCGGATGTTGGCTGGCCTGACGAACTTGATCGATCACCCAGTGTTGTAGACGCTTGGCGGTGTCTGCAGCCTCGGCCTCCGCGAGGTCCTYGGGAAAAATGCCAAAGATCGGCCCGAGATGCTTCATGCGAGGCAGCGTCCTTTCCTTGGCTTCCCGATATTCGTCGGTCTCCATCCCAAATGCTTCGACGATGAGGTTCACCGGCCGGGATCGTCGATACGACGCCTCCAATATGAAGTCCGGTCTGCACAGTCCAATCGGAGTTTCTAATGCGAATAGCGGCTTGGTGATCTTGATGCGAAGATCCGGCGCGGCGTCGAAGAGAGCTTGCTGTAGCCAGAACAACAGATGCGAAACATCTCTTTCGAATCCCGATTCCACCGGAAAGAGCGTGTCGCCGTTATAAACCGGCTGCGCATAGGCCTGGATCGCCCGCACCGGTCCTTCGTCATCCTCCTGAAAATCGACGTTCAGCAAGGTCAGGAACGGACCTCTGAGTGCGGGATCGCCACGCAATGGCTGGCGGACCTTACCGAGCAGATCTATCTTTCGTGAGGATGACGCCGGCATGATCGCCTGCGCGGAGATGCTTTTCGCAAACAGCAACATAAAGCCAGTTCGCCGAAGGCTCGCCGGCCAGTCGGGACGAGAGGTCCAGAGCAACCGCTGCCAACGGCTATCTGGATCCCAGTAATCCGCGGCCCATGTCGACATCAGTGCGTTCAGTGTCCAGGTCCGCAGCACTCTGAGCTCCCTCGCTGCGGAACGTATCCCCGAGAGCTGACCTCCCAGCGCAAGTTCGGGATTGTCCTGCAGGGGCGGAATGACATTCGTACCTGCCTTGTCCAGCATCCGCCACAGGATGCCGCCAAGTCTGGAAGGACGGTCGTTTCGTTCTCTCGATCGGGTGGGATCGTCGTCCGAGAGATCAGCAAGACGGTTGGGAATGGCCGGAAGGGCGTCGATATAGCTGCGCTCGGGTTTTGGCAGCGGGCGGATCTGATAKCGACGATCGAACAGCGGGGGAGCAGCGTCCTTGTCTACATGGAACGGGCACGTTTGCGCATGGTTTGGACGCTCTTCATGCCGGTGCGGGTCCGCCTCCTTCGGGGTCAGTCGTCGCAGCGTAAATATACGCTCCTGTTGGATCGGTGCGAGCAATGGCTGCAAGCCAGCGGCGAGGCAATCGCATTCAATCCAGCCGTCCACCACTTTGGCGCGTTTGATGACCGAAAGCGCAATAGCCTCATCTTCCTTGGATGCAGCGTTGCCATACCAGGCACGCAACGCGGTTGCCTCTCGGCCGGACAGGTCGGCAAGTGGATGCGCTGGACTGTTGCGAACGACGATCCGCATGCCAGACCTTCAATAGCCGAGGAGCCAGAGCCGATATCCGAGATATCGCACACCGGCGGCGCCGCTTACGGCGACGATCGTCTCTCCCCAAGCTCGGATGTTCCAAGCCCTGCCTTTGTCGACGCGCGAACCTTCGAGCACAGCCGAAAGGAAGGCATAGACCGGGATCATCATCGCGTAGCCCAGCGTGATGCTGTCTCGGATTGCGATGCGCGCGGTAAAGAAGACCGATCCTAGAACCAGGGTCGCCACACATAGCCGCCGCATGTCAAATCGATAGCCACCCTTTTTGAGCAACGTCATCAAGAGCATCCTCCTTCGAAAATAATCTCGAAAAATATAACTGCAGTATAAGTGACGAGCGACCTGCGGCAAGGGACGAATCTATGGAGGGACCTCTCCATGAGAATTTGCGCTGAAGACGGCGCTAGCGGGCTCGGCGATCCTAGGAAGCTCCGCCATCCGAGGAGGCTCCGCCATCCCCTTGCAGGGCGTGATCGTCGCGGTGTAAGACGTGGAACGAAGTTGTGAACGGTTGGATGCAAGAGAGAGGCAACAAAGGGTTTACACTTGGTCATTGTGGTCTCTAGCCGGCGTCAGGCATTGGATGAGCAGTAGAATTTCAAACAAGTCCCGGACCAGCAGCTGCGGCAGCATCCTCTGTCGCCGGGATGAAACGTCTCATCGTGCCGTATCGAGCACTTCTTCCGCCAGGGAAGGCGTTCTATGTCTCGTGTGAAAGACGATCCGTCCGGCAACGCAGTGGACGTTTCGACATTGGAGGCGCTGTCGTTTCAAGAAAGGCTCGCGATCGGCCTGCGCCGATTGAAGGCCGAGCGGGGCTTGTCGAACAAGGATCTGGCCGAGCAGCTCGGTGTGTCGGAGGCCTATATGTCGCAAGTGACCCGCGCCATGCGTGACGTCAAGCTGTCGACCCTCGACAAGATGCAGCGCGAGTGGAACGTCATTATCGAGGATTTGCTCAGGGTCACCGAAGACGATCTCTCTCGGATAGAAGCGTTGAAAGCGCGCCGAGGGAAGAAAAAAGCTCCCGAGACCACGTCATGATTTTCCTGTCATAGCGCACGATCGGCCTGCGCGAATTTAGTGATCGAGGTTAAACCAGAACCTTTCCTTCACGCCTTGGTCGTTCGGGATATCGAAGAAATAGGGATCGGCGCGCCGCGGTCGCGGCGTGGCAACTTGCTGGATGCAGCCATCATGGCCGTTGCCGAAACTACGCTCTATCGTCATACCCGACTGTCTCGTGTGGGCATTGCGCTCGATCGGTGATCGGCAGACATCGACTGTTTTGATGCACTGGTCGGGCTCGCCGCGCCAGCCACCGTCGCCTTGCGAGCTATAGCCGACCGTCGTTCCGGCCGGGCAATCCTCGTAGTTTTCCCGCCCCGGCTTGCCGGCCTTAGCCTCATGGCAAATCGGCCAGGAAAATCCCGGTTCCTTCATCGCGGCAATGAGCCTTGTCATAGGTGGAACGCAATAGGCAACGCCGTGCCATGACGGTTTTTTTGATGCCGCACACAACAGAACCTGGCATCCCCACGAGGCGTCCTCGGCTTTTGCGCCGCCGGCAAGGGCGCCAAGCGCTGCAGCTGTCAATGCTGCGACCAAAATCAGGAACCGTCTCATAATTCGCCTCCGTTATCGACTATTGGATTTGCGCCCAGGCACCGTCGATCCTCGCAAACGAAAGCACGCCCGGTTGCGCTGAGCCGGCAAAGGAGCCTGACGTGGTTGTGATGATGCCGGTACAGGTGACGCCAGGTATTGCCTCGCGCGGTTTGCACTCCGAAATCCTGATCGAACGGCCTGACTTCGCGATCGCGGTGCTTGCCTCTTCGTCACTCGGCGCGTCGACGGCCAACGGTTGCTGCGCCGCCTCCTTCAGCCGGGCGATCTCTTGTTTCAGCTCGGCGATATGACCGGTTCGCGCCAGCTCACTGATCGCATATCCTCCCGCTAATCCAGCAAGCAGGGCGATGGCGGCAGCAATCTCCACGGTATTGGGACGCTTAGCCATCGGGAGCCTCAATACCCCTCGATGCCAAGCCGCTTGAGGACAGCGACTGGATCGGTCTCGCAGACCTTCTTCCAGTCCGCGTGTTTGGCGCAGGCGTAGGCGTATTGGCTAAGGTCTGCCGATGACAGATCGGCAAGCCTGTTACCGATTGCCTTCCATTGCTGCACGTCCGCCGGATCGCAGCCCGCGCCTCCTGCGCCGCAAAAGTTCGGATCGCGCTGTTCGCTGGGATTAGGCGTGGCTCCATCTTGCGCGCCGCTTATGATCGGTGCGAGGACGAGCAGGAACGCTGCAATACTGAGGGAACCAAAGATACGATTCATCCAATCTCCTTGCACGGCTTTGAGTTCAGCGCGCCGTTTGGGTAACAGGCAACGGCAGTGGAAGGCCTGTGTCGGCTTCTGGTGAATGGCCGTCCTGCTTTTCTGCGGTCGCCTTCGATGCGGTATAAAGCCAGGGAGGAAGCAGGTCCGGTGACGACCAGACGCCATATCCTAGTCCTCTAGCTTTTCGCTCGATATCGAAATAGGCAGGGACCTGGGGTTCATTGCGGTAATTGAAGGCATAGCCGATACCTTCCGCAATTGCCGTCGCTGCCAGATTTGTCTCGCCGACAAAGCAATGGGCGATCAGCACTTTGTTGGTGTCGCGGCCAACCGGCGCGCAGTTGACGTTCTGCCCAAGTGTCCGGAGGATCATCCAGGCATGCGAAACCTGACCGGCAGGCCACTCCACGCCATCACTGGTCGCCGTCTGTTCAAGGCGGGGGGCTTCATACCCTGCCAGGCGGACGATCTGTCGGCTCTTGACGAATTCGAACGTGGTCGCATCTACGACCTGAACCTTGCCGTAGATCTGACGCGGCACATCGGATGGGCGGCTTTGCGCAAGCAACGCTGTCGGGGCCATCGCGAGCCATAGCATCAAGGCGACCGCAACTCTCATTGCTGTGCTCCCGCCTGTTGTTGGAGAACCGCGACCGGGTGCGGCAGGTCCGAATAGGCCCAAAGTCCTGCGCGCGCCGAACGCGCACTTTCCTCAGCAATCCTGTAACCTGGAACAATCAGTCGCCCCGCGCTGTCGACGGCGGCAAATCCCCAGCCTTGTGCGATCATATAGGTTGCCAGATCGTAGTGATGCTGGCCCGTCGTCGTCTGGCATGCGACGACGGCGTTATTCTGGTCGAGATTTCTGATAGTCGTGCAGACGGGTCTCGTGTCCCGGATCAATGCCTGGGCCATGATGAGGTCGAGTTCACCGCAGTCACGGACGACGCCGGCAGAGACGGTGACATTGGTTCCGCGAAGACAGGCCTGCAGGCCATAGAGGCGATAGCGTCGACCACCGGAGATCCAGGTGTCGCCGGTCTCGAATTGCGCCTCCGTGGGGAACGGAGCGAATTTAGGCTGATCGCCACCGACGTCAACGGCCGAGGGAAGGTCGGCTTGCGAGGCCTGAACAGGAATGACCGGGGGCGAGACATGCGGCTCGCGGGCGACGTTGCCGTGGGGGAGCATCGGCATGATCGTCGTGGCAGCATAGAGGCCGGAAGCTGTGATCGCGGAAATGAACATGAGAAACCCGATCCGCATCAATTGGTTGACGAATTGACCGGGTAGCGTTCCCCATAGGGATGCGTGAGTTGGCCGTTGCCCCAGATGCCGGCTTGTTCACCGCGTGCGGCGTCCTCGGCTTGCAGATATTCCGGAAAGACAGGCCGACCGGCGCGGTCACGGGCAGCGAATGCCAAGCCTTTGCGGATGAGCGCCTCGGAGAGCGATCGCACCACGCCATTCTCGACGAAAAAACACTCAGCAAAACGCACGGCTGGTCTGCCGGGATTTTGCGCGAAAACGTGGCAAGGGAATGCATCGCCGGCACCTGCCTTTGCCTCATCGAGGGTCGCAGTCATGCCGGCAAGCGAGATCATGGCACAGGTCGTCGGCATTCCGGCAAATTCCATTGGTTCGGTCGAGAGGCAGCCCTGGGCGCCAGCCAGTTTGATGACGGCACCATCGGCGCCGAGAAAGGCACTGCCGCTCAGCGCGGCTTTTGGACTAACGGTTTGGAGATCAAGTCGGGACGCGATCGATGAGGTGTCGAGCGGCATTTGTGGTCCGGGGATCAGATCCCGGCCCTGTGCATAGGCATTCTGATAGTAGCTGACAAACTCAAAGGCCGTGTCGGCCCGCGCGGCAAAGGGCAGGGCAATCAGGGCGCCTAGAAGGGTGCAAAAGAGGAGGCAGTCGAACCGCCATGCGCCATTGTTCATGCTCGCATCCGTCACCTGTTGACTGTTTTGAGAATGCACGAAATTATACTGCAGTGCAAGTCTGGAAAATGTCCGAGGATTGCAGTATGTGTTGTCGGACACTGGAAACGTGCAGATGGAGAAAAGTGATGTCGGCGGCAAGAAAGGCGCTTAGGGTCGTTGTTTTTCCATTCCGGGCGGCATGGTTTCTGATGTTGATCGCGAACTTTCTGGCCGTCTCGGGCGTCTGCCTTCTCGTCGCGGCCTTCGTTGCATATGGCATCGCCCTGGCGTTTTCCTATGCCTTTCTGCCCGCAGAATGGACGCAGGCACTATGGCGATGGGCAGCGGATCTGTATGCCCAGTCTTCCTGGTTCAGAGCTGCCGCACTCGTTTTCTTCACGCTATTTTTCTTGCCCATCCTCCGATTTTGGCCGGCGAGGGATTCGGTGGCGGATGCGGCGCGTGAGCGTGAGATCACACAGCTGAATGACGATTTGATCGCAGCGCGGCAGCAGGAACAGCGACGAGCCAGACTTCGGGCCTGAAAGGGGAGGCTGCTGGCACGGTTGCAGCGCGCTGGATCCCACAACGTCCTTGTCGGCCGCCACTGCGATTGAACACAGTCCGCAGCGCCGGCGAATTTTGATGCAAAGGGTGAGGAATTTCATGGCAGTCAAACCACTTTCGCTTGCTATCTCAACGTTCAAAGGTGGTGCAGGAAAATCGACCTTGAATGTCAACCTTGCAGCGGAGTTCGCCCAACAGGGACACAGAACGCTGCTCATTGATTGCGATGAGCAGGAGTCATCGACACGCTGGTACAATGTCTCGATGAAGCGCGGCTTACTTCCGAGCGATGGCACGTTGCTGCATCTGCGAGTAGCTCCCGTCGATCGGTTTCGGGACCGGTTGGCTGAAGCGCCCGAGGCGGATATTCGCATCTACGACGTTGGCGGCTACGTCCACCAACGCGCAATCGAGGTCTATCACGAGTGCGACGCAGTCCTCATTCCGATTATCCCGGAACCGACCGCCGCGACATCAGCGATCAAGGTCGCGACCATTTTGAAGGAGATATCCAAAAAACGGCCCCAAGGACCGATCCCTTATGCGGCGATCTGGAACTACGTCGACATGATCGCTCTCAAGCACAATCGGTCGCTTCCGGAAGTTCACGCAATCCTGACCAGCGGTAAGATTCCCATGGTGGAGACGGTCATCCGCAAGAGCAATCATTTCAGCGACGTCGGAGCCGGCTTCGGTTCGCTCTATTCCAAGCTCGCCAGCATTGAGAACAACTCGTCGCTGACGCCATCGGCCAAGCGCCGGGCCTCAGAGAGCGTGCTCGATGCGATCGATCTCGTGAAGAAGATCAACAACGAATTCATCTGCCTCCTGCAGGCGGAGGCGGCTTAGAGAGATGGCGGGGGAAAGAACACCGGCCGGCAACATTCTAGCCCTTACCCGGTCGAGAGAGGAGCAGGCGAAGGAGGTGGAGGACACCGCCACCTCCTATATGCCGACCAATATCGACCTTGAAACGCTCATGCCCGATGAGGCTCTCGAAGAGTCGGGAGAGAACGTCGCGCCCGGCGTCAGGTCACCGGACGTCCGCACTCCGGACAAAAATCGACGACGTGAGCGATTGGCCGCCGAGGGAGCCTCAGCGGCAGGGGACACCACGAAACGGAAGCGGATCTCGCTGTATCTCGATGACGACGTGCTGACAAAGATCTTCCGAGTTTCACTGGAGCGCCACGAGCAGCTATCCTCCGCGACGCATCGGCTGATTGTCGAGGCTCTGAAGGCGAGGGGGCTTTAGTCGATGCGTGAACCGGCTATCATGTTCCGCCTGCCCGCTCACGTCCTGAGCAACGTCGAAGCCCTCGCGCAGAGACTTGGGGTTTCCGTCAACATCATCGCGAAGCTCATCGTCACCAGAGAGATCATGCACATTCCGGCGATGCTCGAAGAACATGACCGGCAACTGGCAAACTTGCACCAGTTTCTGCGCGAGCTCGCCTTTCGCAACGAGGAATTTCTTGTCGAACAGGGACGGAGAGGCGCAGCAGCAGAGGCGATCACGGAAAAGCTCAACGAGGTGATGACCGCTCTCGATGCCATCCGCGATGCCGCCTTTATTCGGCCCTCCACCACTATCGCCGATCTAATTAGGAGCCACGATGAACGACCTGTCCAGAAGTCGCTTCGCATCTAGATCGCAAGGTCGTCGGCTGCCGAATTATTTCGATATCATTGAAGACGAGTTGCGGCGGCGCGGGGGCGGCGGCGGTGGATCAGCGAAGCCGCCGACCTTTACGAAATCTGCCTCACCCTCCGCCAAGCATCCGGGCGCTGCCTCGGCGTTTAGCCGTGCGGCCGGCAACAATGCGGTKGTCGTCAAGGTCTTGTCTTATGGTGCCGGCGCGAGTTCGGCCCGCAACGTTCTCTCCTATCAAAGCAAGGAGGAGAAGGCCCTTGACCAGGATGGCCGGGAGGTCACCGATCTCAATGCCGCCGTCCGATCCTGGGAGCGGGAGTTTGGCAACCGAAAAGGCAGCCAGGATATTCTCCGTCTGACCTACGAGCTTGAAAAAGCCAACCGCGAGCACTTAGGGCGCGCTCTCGCTTCGCTGGCGGAGGATGGGTTCCGTCAGCCGGGCGACGGCGATCGAACCTATGCCTTCAGCGTCAGCGAGGGTGTGAAGGGGCAGACCCGTCTGCAATTTGCTCTGGTAATTGCCCACGAGAAGAAGGACAGGTCGGATCGAAGCAGCGCCAATCGTATTCCTGCAGAAATCGATGATGTCCGCGCGATCGATGAGCGACTCGACAAGGTATTGCGCGGCGCCGGTATTACTCCGGTTTCGCGCTATCCCGCTGAATTCTCCTCCGGGCCCAAAGGCCTGACCGCCACCCTACATGCGATGCAACGGGCAGGGGCGGAGGTAACGCTGTCGACGAAAACACACCTTAGAGACCGCCCTGGCAAGAGCGGCCGTTACGAGCGCGGCGGAGAACGGCGCGAAGTCACGACCAAAGACCACAAGGAATTGACGGCCGAGGGCAAGGTCGTCGGTGCTCTCATGCAGACCCGCCAGCCGCGGGACTTCATGCACCTGTTGCTCTCGGGGCYGGCCAACGTTGATCGCGACCGGTTCATCCTGGCGGGCCGAGTTTTCCTGAGGGAGCAGTTTGAGGGCCACCGCTACGCCTATGCCGTCCATAATCGCAATGATCTTGAAAAGCATCCGCACCTGCATGTCATCGTTGCGCTGCGCAACGCGAGCGGAAAGATGCTCAACCCCAATATCCGCGACTTCACCGAATGGCGGGTCCGTTTTGCTGACAAGGCGCGGGAGCGCGGCATCCCGATCGATCGGCAGAAGCGCCTCGAACGTGCTGGCCCGCCGCCCGTCAAACGATGGGAGTGGGAAATGTTTCGCCGGATGGGAGCAACGGCGCCGTCGAACGTCGTCGAAAAGGTAATGTCCAAGCTCCGCGACACGCCGACGGCGCCGAAGCGTGAGGAGGCCAGGACGCGCTTCGACCAGAGCCGGCGTTCGGTCGGGCACGTCATTCGCATGCTGGATGGTATTGCCAAGGACCGCGGTGCACCGAGCACCGCACGAGAACTCAGCCAGGATCTGTCCATCGGGCTTCGGCGCGAATATGGGCGGCTTAAAACAGCGGTCCGCGAAGGCCGTGATCCCACACGAGAGAAAGGCGAGGACCACATGTTGCGATCCACACCCATTAGTGCCGCGCAAGCAAAGGCGGCGAAGGAAACGCTGGCGAACACCGCGCTCACGGTTGCCGCGAAGATTGCCAATCCATCTGATCGGCTGATCTTCGAGCAGGCGACGAAGATCATCGGCAAAGTCGTCGGGCTGCAGCTCGACTCACGCGTTGACAAGAATCGAGACCGAACGGAGTCTGGCAGGGATAAGCGGAGTTCGGACAGCCTCGAAACCAAGTCGGCTGCCGGTCGCGATCATCTTGCGGAGCAGGGCGTGGTTATTAGGAGTTCGAACAACCGTTCTCTCGACGCATCGCGCATCGCCCGGTCTAATGCGGAGCATGACGCGCCGGAAACAGATCGTTCGAATCGGGAGCGCCCGAAACCCCAGCAGCGGGATCGCGACATACCAAAATCGATCAAGCTTCGCCCGCCTCAGGAGAAGGACAGGGACCGCACCCGCTAACCCTGCGAACCGCACTGTTGGCCACAGTTAAGCTCTCCAGCGATGGACCAGCCCAACGTCGCCTGGATCTTGGCGCGGAGTCGCTGGACCTCCGTGGCTTCAGGCGGAGACAAATTGGGGACACGCTTTCGGGCCGCACCCTGAGCGGTTCCCTCGCTTCGGTTGTTGAAGTAGTCGATTACCGAGACACCCGCATCGTCGGCAGCGAGGCTACCAGCGGTCGAGCTGCCGATGAAAACGGTTTCCTTCCTGCCGATCCCATACCGCTCCATAACTTGGAAGATCGCTCCGGCGCCAGCCTCCTGTTGCCGATCCGCTTGGCGCTGAAGGCCGGTTCCGCTTGCATGTGGGACGTCACTCCATGTCACCCAGAAATCCGGTATGGCACATCTGATGCTCAGTAATGCGTCAAGCAATTCGGTCAGGGTTGCGAATTCTGATCTTCCATAGGCACCCGCGTCCATCCCACGCTCGTCCGAAATAAAGCCGAAACGAGCATTGAGGTGTCGCAGATGCCTTAACATTTCAACGAATTCTTCGTTGATATCTCCGAGCATGTAATCCCCGGAGGGACTAGTCTTTCTCAGGAGGGTGCCATCTCTCTCAAAAATGACGAGGCCGGTTGAACCGATCCTCCTAAAGATCCTGTCTGCATATTTTGCATGATTGTTCATTGGCTAAATTCCAAACCTTGAAGCCAGCTTCGCCATCACACGACTTCGAAATGACGCGCAGCTTCCTCTTGGGGCCAGTCGGTGGCGATTGTCGTCGTTACCCGGTTATCGGATGGGAAATCAGCGCGTTTCGGTGAGGAATCTCCGGCGTTCCTACAAGCGAGCGRCAAATTGGCATCTGTTCTGAAATCAACATCCCAAACTTCAAAATTTTGCTCCTGATAGTAGAATCGCTATGCAGTTGCGTGTAGTTGCGATACCCGTTGATCGGGCACAAACGCACGAAATCTACCGAAACGAAACGAAACCAGAGCCGGTAAGCCATTGCCAAAGAATGGAAAGTTATTTCTCCCTCCGCCGAAAGACGGAAGTGATTTCAAAGAACTCTTCAAACAATTGGCCGCGGCAGGAGCGGGCCGGCCGTTGGGAAGTGATGGCTTTCCCGCAGGCCCGTGGACGCCGGAACTTCTCGCTGAGGCGATTTCACACATCGATTCCAACCGGACCGGGGTCGATCTACGAACGGTCCAGCTTTGGTTTCAAGAAAATGAGAAGGGTATCAGCACCACCAATATTCGTTGGCTGGCAAGGGTCTTCGGGTGTGATGATCCGGTAGCAACAAGCGAATGGCAGATGGAGCTAAGTGCGGCGCAATCTCGCTTAACGGCGAAGAGGCGAGGTTTGAAGAAAGCGGGAAGCAGCCCCGCGGCAGAGGTTCCAAATCTGGCACGGAATGTCGTCGATGAGGAGATGGAGTCGCCGGCAAAGCTGGAAAGGGATACTGAGGCTAATCAGCCGAGCCGACGTTTTAATTTGGCGAGGAGGTCGGAGGCGCTATTTAGCCGCGGATCTACCTTAGATCTACCAGCGTCGGTGTTTGCGGGTGCCACCGCCCTTGGGTTTCTCTCGTATATTGTGGGGATCCACAACGCGACTTACAATCGGGCGGATGGTCTCGTCAAACAGGTAGGTTTCCTCTGGGCGCCCAATTGGACGTTCCTCTTTATGGTGTTCTTGCCACTGTTTTTTGCGTTCGTCATAGAGTTGCTGTTGTTTTGGAAAAATGAAGGACGCTTACGGATTGTAGCGGCGGGCAATCGTGTGGAAAGCGACGCCGCCTGGGCCCGAAACGTAGATGCTTCTTCGTATACATATTGGGCGGTCTTTATCGTCTGCGTGTTGTTCGCCGGTGTGTTTCAATGGATTGGTGTGTGCTTGGTCCCGTTGGTAAAAGGCGGTGGCAACTATGCGATAGATTGGGGCAAGTTAGCGCTCGTGCGGCCCGAAGTCATATCGGTGCCGATGGAGATTGTATTCACGGCGTTCGCTTATCTCTACATGTGCTTGTGCTTCTATCTCTTCTTCGTAGGTCTCATTTTGCTTCATACGATGATTAATGACCTTTGGAAAATCGGAGGAGCATCGAGGAACCGGCCGCGAATTGATTATCAATACCATGTCCATGAAATCGGCTTACGGGTGATGCGCGGAATTTTTCGGTGCACTGTTTTAGGTCTTCTGATCGCCGTATGCATGAAGGCCCAAAGCTCCTACTTGGCGTCGAATGGAAAGAACATCGTGGCTTGGCTGCTTGCCGATATGTCGTCAGCTTTGTATGAGGGCAAAGACATGGGCAAAGGATTCAGCTACAGGATGCCGACCCACTACAGCAGCCTTCTTATCGCTATTTCGACGATTATCGTTTTTCTTTACGGTTCTATCCGTCTAGGTGCCGGAAGCCGATTTCATTTTCCCATGTGGAAGATGTCAGCGGCAGTAGGGTTACTTTTTACCAGCTACCTGCTGATCGACGCATTTACAGGCTTTTCGATCCTTCTGTGCCTTGCAGTGCTGCTCGCGATGTACGGCCTCATTGATCCAGAGCTTAGGCGATGGAGAGCGAGCGACTGGGGAAGCAATCAGAATGTATCATAGTTGGCTTGATCGTTGGGATGAGCGGCGGGCAAGGCGCGGTGAGGAATCCAAGGAAATAAGCGATTTCGTCCTTGGTGCCAACCTCGCCTTCCCACGCGCCAAGAACATAGGAAGTATCGGCGAGTTTTGTGTCCTTGCGGACCAGGCCGCGGCTGATCCAGCCTTTTTCGATGAACCGAGCGGGGACGATCAGCATTTTCAACGGCAAGACGGGTGGATCAAATTTCCGTCGGACATGTCCACTGGCGTCGAAGAGAACAATGTAGTCTGGGCAAAAATCACAGAAAGCGGATCCTTCGATCAGGCGTTGGTGATTTTTCATCACTGGAATGCAAGTGCACGCAATCGTCAGATCGCCAACTTTTTCTCACAGCGTGGAATCACGGTTGTCGAGATCGCTATGCCTTATCATTTCGAGCGCAGCCGTTCCGGGTCCGTGTACGCCGATTTTATGCTTAGCCCTAATCTCGGTCGAACCATCCAGTCTGTACGGCAGGCGGTATGGGACGGGAGAAAACTCATTCGTTGGTTGAAAAGCGAAGGCTATCGAGAGATTTCTGTTCTCGGTATGAGCTTAGGTTCCTGGGTCGCAGGCTTAATCGCTGCGCGCGACTTGGCTGTGTCAAAAGCCTCGTTGTTTCTTACAGCGGGAAGTCTCGCGGATATGGTTTGGACAGGGCGCGCGACACGATCGATACGTGAAAGCCTTGAACCCGTTATTGAGCTGACCGATCTCAGAAGGGCGTGGGGTCCGCTTAACCTAGAGAATTACGCGCACAATTTGGCAAGGACCGATCTCGAACTTCACGTTGTGTTGGCTAAGAGGGACAAGGTCGTTCTGCCAGAGATATCACAAGGGTTCATGCAGAGGCTGAAGGCCGCCGGAGCTAGGCCAAACATTTTGGAATTAAACTGTGGTCACTATTCGCTCGGCATGCCGCCTTACATTTTGTTGGCTGGTTTGAGCCTGAAACGGTTTCTGTCGTTCCGCCAGGCTCAGGGCTCATTGAACAAACCCAGAAGATGACCGTTGTTGCGATCCAGATTTCCGAGAAGAGGATTTCCACACGATACTGACGCTCGGTTCCATGYGGAAATCAACAATGTTTGGATCCGGCTCTTTCCTATCAACAGGGGTGGTGGTGGGGGACGGTGCGGTGTTCGTTCCGACAGTCGGCTCGCGGGAGAGGCATCAATATGTTGTTATGTTATAACGTAT
>NZ_JBFTQY010000092.1:0-23157 GCF_056399245.1 Rhizobium sp. 01N447_2 | reverse complement strand
GTTGGTTCGTGGGAAGTAGAGGCGCAATCACCGCCCACTGCTGATCATCAAGCCAGAACTCTCCTGCCATCATCAAAACTCCCATTGCCATCACAATGAATCACAGCGATCAATTTTGATCAATGGCTTGATTGGGTTTGGAGCCTAATCCCTCATCCCGGAGGAGCGGTCCTGAGACCGCTCAGCCGCCATGCCGCGAGCCGGCTGAAGCGGGCTGCAAAGCGGCGCAGCTCGGCCGCAGTGCGATACGGCAGCACGCTCCACGGCCGGCGGCGGCCCAGCCGATAGGTCGAGAGCCCTGCCTGGATCTGCGAACAGGGATCGGCCCTTTGGCTGACCGGCAGCGGATCGACGAAGCAGGCGCTCAGCCCATCATCGAACTCCAGATCGAAGGCGAGATCATAGGGCAGACGCATGGGGACAAGCACACCGGCAATCCAGCCTGCTGCCTTGCGGTTGATGAGATAGGCGCCGGACCCCTTCTCGCGGGTGAGCGCGATGGCGAGCGAGCGCGACGCGGTCAGCGGCTCCACCTTATGCTTTCGCCCGGAATTGACGGTCGACAGGCGCAGGATGTCCCAGCGCGCCTGGTGCTCGAGGGCGGCATCGAGCAGCTCGGCCAGATCGTCATCGAAATCGAGATCGTCTTCCAGAATGAGCGCGAACTCGGCCTTGCTGCCGAGGAACCGCTTGGCGCATTCGACGTGGCTGAGATAACAGCCGATCTCGAAAGGGTTCGGCCGGCGGCCGTGCCGGCTGAGATAGGCTGCTTCGTCAAAGCCCGGATGCGGCAGGCTCAGCCCTGCCCCATCGACCGCCGCCACGCGCTCGAAGGCAAGGCCGAAGCTTGCCAGCAGGCGCTCCATTCGAAACCTGCGCAATGGCGCACGGTCGAGATTGATCAGGTAGGTATTCACCCGCAGGCTGACCGGATGAAGGGCGGGCATTAGGGCGGCAGGTGCGGCGCGCATGTTCATGAGAGAGCTGACCTCGACTTGGCATTGATGGCGCCAAGCCTGCGCTCCAAACCTCACCGGGACCTCGCTGGAACTATACATTTTGGTAAAGTGCGAGGGCCGAACGGCCGGGGCTGCATTCTTACGGATTGGTATGATCCCGGCAAAGAGCGCGTAAGAATGCCGCGCTACCAGCTCTCCTGCGGCATGCAGTGGACGCCTCCCTTCCCGCGATCGAAACGACAACCAGAGCGCCTTCGATGACGACAGCGACCCACTGCGTGCCGCGCCGGACGACCCTTGGCTTGAGCAAGCCGCTCAACGCCCACCACCCGCCCGGAGATCGCCGCCTGCGCTGGACCTTCTTCCCCCACTCGGCGGCGCGCGGCTCTCGCCGGCGAGACAAACCGCGGGAAAGGCCAGTGTCAGGCGACGAAGGCGTCGCTCCCGCCTCATTCGGCGGCATAACGATTCCCTCCTCGCCCGGCCGTCCGATTTGCAGGCCTCTCATGGCGGACGGCCTGCTGCAGACATGACAAAGCGCGCGTTTTGCGCTATTGCTCAACGCCGGAAATGATTGTCAGCCAGGGGGAGCGCCATGACCTCGTATGACTCTGACAAGGCCGCCAAACTTCACCGCGAATTGCATAGCCACCTGCCGCCGGAACCCGCGTTGCGTCTGAAAGCCCTGGAGACGGTCCTGACCGAAAAGGGCTTTCTCGGTGCCGATGCTGTCGACGCTTGGCTCGACAACTATGCAGAGAATGTCGGGCCGATGAACGGCGCCAAGGTGATTGCCCATGCCTGGACGGATCAGGCCTTTGCCGATCGGCTGGCAGAGAATGCGATCTCTGCCTTTGCAGAAGTGGTGCCAAGCGTCGAGCCGGATTACAATCTGCGCGCAGTCTTCAACACGCCGGATGTTCACAACCTGATCGTCTGCACCCTGTGTTCCTGCTATCCGCTCAGCATCCTCGGCATGTCGCCTTCCTGGTATAAATCGACCGAGTACAGGGCGCGTGCCGCCCGCAATCCTCGGGGCGTCCTTCAGGAGTTCGGCATCGTCTTGCCGGAATCCGTCGAGATCAGGGTGTGGGATTCAACATCCGACCGCCGTTACATGGTCATTCCGCAGCGGCCCGAGGCGACCGAAGGCTGGTCGGAAGAGCAGCTTGCGACGCTCGTGACCCGCAATTCGATGATCGGCACGGCCAGGGATCTCACGCCGGGGGCCGGGTGATGGATACCATTCACGATCTCGGCGGCAGGCAGGGATTTGGGCCGATCTTGCACCAGTTCGACGATGACGACGTCATGTTTCCTGAAGAATGGAAAGCGCGCCTCTGGGCGATTGCGATGATGTCGATGTCGAAACTCAGCCAGGAAGAAACCGGATGGACGCTCGACTGGTATCGTCACGTTCTGGAACGGTTGCCGCCGGACCTCTATCTCCGCTTCGACTATTTCGAAAAGTGGACACTGGCGATGATGGTCACGGCGATCGATGAAGGCATTGCCGATGTCCAGGAATTCGTGGACGGGCATGCAGGGTCTGCCCAGATGCAGCTGCAACATATGCCGCCGCAGACAGAGAGCGCAGCGACCTTTGACTCCTTCAAACCCGGCGACAGGGTCGTCGCCAAGCGAGATAGCGGTTCGATGCACACCCGTTTGCCATCCTACGTGCGAGGGCGCCGCGGCATCGTCGAAAGCGTGACAGGGCCGCAGCCTCTGCCGGACCGTTCCGCGACCGGCAGAATTTCCATCGAGCAGACCTACGCGGTTCGCTTCGATATGAAGGAGCTCTGGCCCGAAGCGGCTCTGAGCCGCGACGTGCTCCTGATCGACATGTGGGAGAGCTACCTTGACCCGGTCTGAGATTTCCCGTGGTTCGCTTCGATCTCGCGACCGAAATCCCGCCTTCCAGGAGCAATGGCATGCGCAAGTCGTTGCGATTGTCGAACTGCTGCTCGCTTCGGGAAAACTGGACGCGGAGGACTGGTCGCAAACCCTCGGCGCGGAACTCGAAACGCGCGCCCGCGCTGGTGAGACAGACGACGATGCGACCTATTACGGGGCGTTCAAGGCCACCCTCGAACGTGTTCTCGATCGCACTGGAATAGCGCCGCATTCGGAAGTGGATCGGCGCGAGAGCGAATGGCGCCGAGCCTATCTCACCACGCCGCATGGCAAGCCGGTGGCGCTCCCTGGCTAACGGACCGTTGGGGCCTGAGTTCAAACTTTGCGGACGAAGCGATCTCTGCCTGTTTGCAGGCCGATCGAGCAAGCTCCTGACACACACACGCAGATCTTCGAACAGTCTTCGGAAAGGGAAAATCTTGGCCGAGAATGATTATGATGCGTTCGCGGCGGCTTATGATGCCGATAACGAGGTCAATGCCTGGAATGCCTATTACGAGCGGCCGGCTATTCTTGCCCTGGTTGGCGACGTCGCCGGGCTTTCCGTGCTCGATGCGGGATGCGGCGGCGGGGCGCATGCGGCAGCGCTGCTTGAGCGCGGGGCTGTCGTGACCGGGATCGACGCCAGTGCCGGCATGCTGGAGATCGCGCAACGTCGGCTGGAAGGGCGCGCGCGGCTGCTATCGGCGGATATCAACGAACCATTGCCGTTTACGGACAAGGCTTTCGATCTGATCCTTGCCTCGCTTGTCATGCATTATCTGCCCGACTGGTCGAAGCCCCTTTCGGAATTCAACCGGCTGCTAACCGAAGGCGGTCGCCTGGTTCTTTCCACCCACCATCCCTTCATGGATCACGCCTCGACCGGCCGCGACAATTATTTCGAGACCTACAGCTTCGATGAGACCTGGCAGCGCGGCGGAAAGGATATCGCCATGCGCTTCTGGCATCGGCCGCTCCACGCCATGTTCGACGCGCTGAAGTCGGCCGGATTTCAGATCGATATCGTCAGCGAGCCCCAGCCCGATCCGCAAGCCCGCACGCTTTTTCCGCAGGCCTATCAGAGCCTGACGACCAAGCCGCGGTTCCTGTTCTTTTCAGTGGTGAAAGCATGACGACGGGTGCTGGGGTCTCCTGACTCTATCCGGCGTGGAGTTCCAATCTTTGCGCCCTCTTATCGGTCGTTAAGTCACCCGGTTTCTCGTTCTGAGAGCTGTCGGTCGACTACGAAAGCGGTAATGCCGCCTGTGAGCCGTTCAGGCGGCTAGCGTTCCCGCAATAATCGATTCTCAATACTTTCAGGGCGTCAGGTAAGTTGAGCGAGGATATCGTCAACGACACTTGGGACGGTACCCGTCGTGTCGATACTGATGCCGATGGGAAGATATTCCCGGGTATGATGGTAGTGGAGCACCAGCGCCCGCTCGGCCGGCTCGAAGCCCGGCTCATTCGGCCGCCCATCCAATCGTCGGTTCAAGGTCTCGACGTCTATATCGAGCACGAAAACCTTGTCGAAAAGGTCCAGGAATTTGTGGAAATTGCGCGAGCCGCCACAGAAGAAGGTGGCAGGATGGGTGGTGTCGGCAGCAATAGCGCGGACCTTGTCGACACGCCAGATCCAGTGGGCGTATCCCCAAACGATGCGGTCCGCGCCTTTGGGCGGTCCTGCGAGTGCCTGGCCCGTCTCTGGGTCGCCGACATAGGCCAAGACCCGGTCACCATGGACGACATGGTAGCCCCGCCGCTCCAGTTCGGTAGCGACAGACGTTTTCCCAGTGCCGGAACCGCCTTCGATCAGATAGTTCTTGATTCCCATAGGCGCCGATTATCATGGACTTCGATCTGGTGAGAAGACACTCTACCTGGGAACGCTTCGCCAACGAAATGACGGCCCCTCAGATTGGTAGCGATGGCAAATACACCACACTTGGTCTGCCAATCACGCCCAACTCTTCCCGGAAGGTGTCCGGCTGCGCAGAGGCCAACGCTTCTTGAAGCCGCATACCGGTGGAGCAAGGGACCTGTTCACCGACGCATGGCGCGACGTGGGGGACATCGCCTTGAACGTTGATTTAGGCCGAGCCACCGACGCCAGGTCCTCACTGACAGGTTCATAAAGCTGCTGTGGGCAAATCATTTCTTATCCACGGCAAGCGTCGCCGGCGACCTGCTGGGCGTCAGTCGCGCGATATGGACAGCCCGGTGAGAAGCGGAGCGTAGGCGGCGAGCCTGCGGGATACGAACTCCGCGAAGAGCCGCACGCGCTTCGTCTTGCGTGTCTCCCCCTGTGTGAGAAGCCAGAGCGTTCCGTACATGTGCAGGTCGGTGCCCGGCACCCTCACCAGAAGGGGATCGGCATCTCCGACGAAGCAGGGCAGTGTCGTGATCCCGAGCCCTTGCCGTACAGCAACGATCTGCGCCTCGCCATCCGTGGTTCTGAATGGAACCCCCGTGGTGCGAACCTCACCCTCGCCGGCCCAATCCGGAATTCCATGAATGCTGATGACGATCCACCGGATGGGATCCGGCGCGCCCGCACGCCACGCGGCTAGCCGATCGCAGGACATATAGACGCCGCCGAACAGCTCCGGTCCCTTCAGTCCGTGAAGATTGAGCGGCAGGGTTTTGCGGTCGTAGACGACGCGGATCGCCACGTCGGCCTCTCGGTTGGTCAGATTTGCCAGCTCGCCGGACGACACGATTTCCATCTCGATATCAGGATGCAGACGCGCGAAATCGGCGAAATCCGGCATGAGCAGGTGTGTCGCAAGGGTCGGAGCCAACGTCACCCGCAGAAGCCCGCGCACGCTCTGGTCGCGCCCGAAGACGCGCGTCTCCAGCTGGTGCGACGACGCTTCCATCTGCTCCGCGAGCTCGAGGACCTCCTCGCCCGCAGCCGTCAGGCGGTAGCCCGAAGGCAGCTTTTCGAACATCTGCGCCCCGAGGCGTTCCTCGAGCTGCGCGATGCGTCGCAGCACCGTCGCGTGGTTCACCCCGAGGCGCTTGGCGGCAGCCCGCAATGAGCCTCCGCGCGCGGCGGCAAGAAAGTAGCGAACGTCGTCCCAGTCGATCATGGTGCATTCCCGCGCCGCGCGGTGCGGCTTCCGAAGCCAGTTCTAGCACACTGAGCCGCCCTGTGCGCGAGCGTTGCGGCACTTAATCATCTGGATGGATCGTTTTTGCACCAGCGATGTGCGTGATTGCGCACTCACTGCCCGACTTCGGCGAACCCATATCGGGGCTCGCGGGGGACCTCCCCGTACAGCCGAAAACGCGTGACGGCGAAATGAAGGATGCAAGACATGAACAGACTGAATGGAAAGACCGCCGTGATCACCGGCGGCGCTACCGGCATCGGCCGCGCCGCAGCCAAGCGCTTCATCGACGAGGGCGCCTTCGTCTTCATCTACGGCCGCCGGCAGGAGGCGCTCGACGCCGCTGTGGCGGACCTCGGGCCGAATGCGCGGGCGGTGAAGGGCTCGGTCTCGGATGAGGCCGACCTTGATCGCCTCTACGCCGCGGTGAAGGCAGAGCGCGGAAGCCTCGACATCGTCTTTGCCAATGCCGGGGCCGGAAGCCCGCTTCCGCTCGGCCAGATCACCGCCGAGCACATCGACGAGACCTTCGACACCAATGTGAAGGGCACGATCTTCACGGTCCAGAAGGCGCTGCCGCTGATGGGCTCAGGCGGTTCGATCATCCTGACCGGATCGAGCGCCGGCACCACCGGCGCCCCGGGATTCACTGCCTACAGCGCGAGCAAGGCAGCCGTGCGCAATCTCGCGCGGACCTGGGCAGAGGACCTGAAGGGCACCGGCATCCGGGTCAACGTGCTGTCACCCGGGGCGACGGCGACCGAACTCGCGAAGGAGGCGCTGGGTGAGGAAGGCCAGAAGGCCTACGGCGCGATGACTCCACTCCAGCGTATGGCCGATCCGGCGGAGATCGCGGCCGCGGCCGCCTTTCTCGCGTCGTCGGACAGCAGCTTCATGACCGCCAGCGAGGTCGCCGTCGACGGCGGCCTGGCGCAACTCTGACCCCGGCGCGGTTCCGTGCCTAACTCACACACAACGAAGGACAAAAGATTATGAAAGCACTCGAAGGTAAAATCGCAGTCATCACGGGCGGAAGCAGCGGGATCGGATTGGCCACCGCCAAGCGCTTCGTGGAGGAAGGTGCGCAGGTCGTGATCATTGGGCGACGCGAGAAAGCCTTACAAGAGGCCGCGGCGCTTATCGGGAAAAGCGTGACAACAGTCGTGGGCGACGTCTCGCGCTTGGAAGACCTGGACCGGCTCTACGCCACCGTGAAGGAGAAACATGGTCACATCGACATTCTCTTCGCAAATGCGGGCGCAGGTACGGTCGCGCCGCTTGCGGCAGCTACTGAGGCCCATTTTGACCAGACCTTCGATGTGAACGTGAAGGGTCTGTTCTTTACAGTGCAGAAAGCCCTTCCCCTCTTCAAAGACGGCGGATCGATCATTCTGAACTCTTCGGTCTCGAATGTGATGGGGCTGCCAGCGTTCAGCGCCTACGCAGCAAGCAAGGCGGCTGTTCGCAGCTTCTCGCGGTCTTGGACCCAAGAGCTGAAGGACCGCAATATCCGCGTCAATACAATGAGCCCCGGCGCGATCGAGACTCCCGCCTTGGCGACAACGACCGGCCTCACCGCTGAGCAAGCCGAGCAGGCGGTCGCCCAGTTTGCTGCACAGATCCCAATGGGTCGCAGGGGCAAGCCAGAGGAAATCGCGGCTGCGCTCACGTTCCTCGCCTCCGATGAGAGCTCCTACATCACCGGTATAGATCTCGCCGTCGATGGTGGTTGGGCGCAGGTCTGACCCAGCGTCAACACAGGATCGGAGAAGCATTATGAGCTACTCAATTATAGGATTCGGCAATATCGGCCAGGCTATCGCTAAGGCCTTTGCCAGAAACGGCATCGCAGTTTCCGTTGCAACCACGCGCGACCCGGAAAGCTTTGCATCCGATGCGGCTGCGATCGGCCCTACGATCATTCCCAAAACACTGGCGGAAGCCGTCAAGGCGGACATCATCTTTTTGGCTGTCCGTTTCGAGTCGCACCCGAATGTCGCAAAGGCGCTTCCCACCTGGCACGGGAAGACAATCGTCGATGTGACCAATGCCTACGGCGTGCCCCCGGAGGAACTTGGGGGACAACCGTCTTCCAGGTTCATCGCACAGGCGTTCTCTGGTGCGAAACTGGTCAAGGGCTTCAACCATTTGATCGCTGCCACGCTTRACCAGGATCCCGCCGTAAAGGGTGGCAGGAGAGTCGTGTTTCTGGCGAGCGACGATGACGCTGCCGCAGCGGAGATTGGTGCGCTCGCGAAAAATCTCGGTTTCGCGCCGATCGAACTTGGCGGTCTTTCTGAAGGCGGACTGCTTGTGCAGGCGCGCGGACATAGTTGGGGCCGGCTGATCTTCAAGGACTTGGTCAAGTTCGATTGACGAACACGACATCCCCGTCAGCAGCGACACGATGCACCCGATCGGATCGAGCGCGACCCGATCCGCAGAAAATGGAGAAGATGCCATGAGCATTGAGACGAACATCCAGACCGTGAAGGACTTCTTCGCCGCGATCGGCAGCAGTGACAAGGAGGCTCTGCTGGCGCTGGTCGCCGAAGACATCGAGTGGATCATTCCGGGCAAGGATTGGCCGCTGGCCGGAACGCACCGCGGACACGCGGGACTTGCGAATTTGCTCGAGACGGCATTCAGGTCGATAGAAACGTCCACGGAACCCCGGGAGTTCGTAGCGCAAGGAGACCGGGTCCTGGTCGTCGGCTTCGCGAAGGGAAAGATCAAGGCCACGAACAAGACGTTCGAGGACGACTGGGTCTTCGCCATCACGGTCCGGGACGGCAGACTGACCAACATCCGGGAATACGTCGACACGCAAGCGCTGGCGCGCGCCGCGCAGATGGACGCGTCCGGGCCGGCGTAGCGCTGGCCGACCGCGGCCCGCGCTCGTCGAATGCTCAACCGCAAAGGAGATTCCAATGTACGACCAATCCAAGCTATCCGAATTGATCCGGTTCGCACGCGTCGATGCGGGCTCCACCGTCATCGACGTTTACCCGGGCGACGGCGACTGGACCCGTCTCTTCTCCGACATCGTGCGACCCGACGGGCGGGTCTTCAGCTTCGTGCCGGCCGAAGTCGCTCACTTCAAGAACGATCCGGTCGGCCGCATGAGAACGCTTGCGATGGAACCGGGCCGAGCGAACGTCGAAGCCGTCTCGGCGGACCTCGTGGCGCTGTCGGAGGTTACGCGGCCAGCGGATGTCCTGTGGCTGCATCTGTTTTACCACGATCTCCACACCGCCCTGATCCAGGCCAGGGGCGCGACGGCCGCCGCCTTCAATCGAGCCGTCTACGAGCGGCTGAAGCCCGGCGGGTCCTACGTCATCGTCGACCACGCCGCCGCCGTCGGGGCGGGTACGAGCGACGCGCAGTCGCTGCATCGGATTGAGCCTGCATCCGTTCGCGAGGAGGTGGAGGCGGCCGGCTTCGTCCTGGACGCGGAAAGCACCCTGCTCGCGAACAAGGACGATTCGCACTCGATCAAGGTCTTCGATCCCTCGATCAAGGGCGAGACCGATCGCTTCGCCTATCGATTTTTGAAGATCTGACACTGAGCCATTCTCCAACGATGAGGTCGGCTCTCGTACGTGAGGCGGCTTTGGTGTTCCTGCCGTTGAAAGAGCAGCGCCGGACGGCGGCTTGTCCCTTCTGACCGCCGGAAGCGGACAGGCCGTTGTCCACCCCTAAAGCGGGCTTTTTCGTTATCGAAGGATAAGGCTGCTTTACGGCCTCATGTCAGCCATTGAGGAGGCCTTTGCCACTGCCCAAATGTAGACATCGCCGATGGCGAAACTGTAGGTCGCGGTTGCGCCAATTGTAGTAGGCGGTGTTCTGATCGCACCTGCCGGATCAGTGCTCGATTGACGATGTTCGGCCCATATCGATTTTTCAGCTTACGCTCAAATCCCAAGAGGCACTGGACCGGGTTTGAGGTCTTAGCAGCGGCCGGCGGTCGACTGGAGCGACGAGCAAATTGTGCAAATCGTTGCCGGAGAGTTATGATGCGGACGACTTGTCTGGCGGCTTCCAGCCCAATTCAGCCATGACGAGGCCATCATACCGCTCGCGGATGACGGCACGTCTCATATTCTGCGCAAGCGGATCGTGGAATATTTCGAGCGCTCTTTGAGACTCTTCACCCGAGAGCCAACCGTCGGATAGTCGCCAGCGTCGATAAAACATCCAGTCGAGTTTGTCTGACCGATTATGCTCGACGCCAGCACGTCCGCGTGCCAGCTCAATGTCCGGCGGGAGAACTTCGGGAGGCGCGACGTCCTGCGCTCGTCGCTTGGCGTTGGCATAGTTTATGTCTCTGACCTTGCGGCTGAGGATCACACTCTTTTCGACATCGTCGTCAGTGATCGTCACGAGGCGGTCCATTTCGTCGTTGATGTCATCAGGCATCGTCTCGCAGGCAATTTTGACCGCTTCCATAAAGCGAACGTCATGAAGGTGTGAGGGCTTCCAACCGTCCCCATCTCGCCAGTGGATCGTCTCTGAAGCCTGTGTCCATTGTCCATTCTCCGCAAGACCGAGGCTGGCGAGCAGCGGTAAAATGTCGGTGCTAGCCTGTGCCGCGTTAGCTGTCTTGTAGGCAGCGATATTCGCATCTGGAGCTGTCCGAACCGGTTGATATCTCCCGGGTGGCGTGGGCGCTGCCACTCGCAAGAACCTCACATGCGCCAGACCCAGGACAGTCACGCATATGTCATCCCAGCGCGGCAGAGTTTCGGGTAGTGTTGGGCAGTCCTTCGCCAGCGCGCCTGGCCCGAAGCGCTCCGCCTGTCCCAACGCCACCAACGCATCGCACCCGAACTGATAGGCTGTCATGCTATCATCGGACCATTTCAGCGGTGATTGACTGGCCACCGGAAGACTTTCCTTCAGGAACTCGATGGCAGCGCTTGGCCAGTCGTCGTTCGGTCCATTCGCACTCATTCGCTTCTCGCCACGTTGCCGGGATGATGCAACTATTGCATGTCGTCGGCAGCGCGTCATGGATTTTGGCGTTGTGCGATGGATGTTGGTCAACAATCTCCTTCGAAACCGATCAGGGCCAATGAGACAGCTACAGTCAGCTCCATCGACGCGCCAGCGACAACGAGTCATCTTGCTAGGCAATTCCATGGCAGAAGACCCTCGATCTGGCTCTGCCTATGACCGTTGACGATGGCGGTGAGCGTGGCGGTCAGATAGGCTCGGAGACATCCTCGCCAATGCGGTGGAGACATCCGCCGCAGAGGAGTTGGTGGCATTTGCTACATAACACCGCAAAACAGCCGGTGGGTTAGACGACCTCACCCGTGAGCTCACTCAATGCGCTCCGTCTTGACCCCCGAGCAGAGCGGTCCTACAAGATCGACTATGGCAACACACCTCTGATTGGCCGCGCCTTGCGGCCTTGAGCAAAAAGTCCTGCGCGACACCGCGGGGCCACTTCCCTTGCCAAGCCAAAATCAGAGATTTCCAATGCCCACGCTCTACCTCACTTGCGGTCTTCCCGGTTCGGGGAAGACGTCGCTCGCCAAGATCATCGAACAGGAAGCATCTGCCCTCCGTCTGACCGGAGACGACTGGATGCACAAGCTTTACCCCGGCATCTCTACGCCGGAAGCCGAAACTGGTCCGTGTCGAGGCAGAGTCGAGAGCCTGCAATGGCAGATCGCCCTGCGTGCCATCGGGCTCCAGTGTAACGTTGTCGTGGATTGGGGAGTGTGGTCACGGGCAGAACGCGACATCTGCCGGGAGGAAGCTCGCGCAGCGGGTGCCCGCGTCGTCCTCTGCTTCCTCGACGTTCCCTTTGATGCGCTTTGGAACCGGGTCTGCCGGCGAAACGCCGCGCTTCCAGCCGGCACGTTCGACATCTCGCGGGCGGACCTGCTGAGGTGGTCGAAGCTGTTCGAGCCGCCAACCGCCGAGGAGTTGGCGCTCTATGATCGGCAAACCCTTCCAGCCATCACCGCCCTTAGATGAAACGCCGCAGCGCTGGGGGTATTCTCAGTCTGCGCAGCAGGCGGGTCCGGACCAGTTCGCTCGTGAGGACGCCTCGCCTTCTTCCCCGAGGTGCCGGAGCACGAGACGGTGGCGGAGCTGTTCCTGCCGTTGAGTGGTTCATCTTCGAAAGCGGATGAAATGTTCCAATCCATTGTCACCCATTGACGTGAACAGGTTTCACCCCAATACGGTCAGGCCAGCCAGACGACAACAGGAGTGCAATCGTGAGCGAACCGACCGTAGCAGATGCAACAAACCGCATTTATGAGTCGCTCCAGGCGGACAACGCCGACATCGACGTGCATATCGCGGCCCTCAAGGCAGCGTTGACGCGGGCGGGTTTGAAAGAGGCCGTATTCGATCCGGCTAGGCTCGTGCAGAATAACCGTTCCGGCAGGAAGCGAATGCAGGCCTACTTTCGCCAGCGCGGTGTCATGGTGAATTTCTCAGCCTCGTGAAGCCTTCCAGACGGCTGTAATCACCCTCAGTGGGGGGCTGACACCACGCATTGGCGTCGCCCTGCGGATGATCGTCCAGGCGCAGACGCTAAAGAGCCGTCCAACGAAGGGCCGGGAGCCCTGCCGTGATCTCAGGGCTGCCGACGTCAGGGGGGCCGAATCCCTTCCGCCCATGACATGCCGAACCACACCGCCGAATCTGGCGCCTTGCTCCACGCGATCAAGGTGTCGAGACCTGCGGTGACCGCGTCTCGTGAAAGCCCGGTCGCCACGATGTCGTCGATCGCTTCGTCGACGATGCTCGCAATGTTGCGAACCACATCCTCGGACGATAGGATCGTTGCAATGCCTGTCATAGGTGCGCTGATAAGCTTCTTCGCCGATTATTTGCGCCAGCAGAGAGCGGTCAGTTCGTGTACTGTCGCTGCCTATCGCGATTATGCATTCAAACTGATGCGCTGCATCGAGGAGACCTGCGTTCTGCCTCAGTTCGCTTCTTCTTCCGTAGCGGTCAACACCACTGATTTTACGCGGCGGCGTGGTGCTCTTCTCTTGCCGCCTCCCAGACCTCTTTTGCGGCATCGAGATTGATCGCGGCGATCGCCAATCCGACGATTAGATCTGGCCAGGCCGACCGCCAAAGGAACGCTGTCACCAACCCTGCGGCAATGATTGCGATGTTCGCCAGAGCATCATTGCGGGCGGACAGAAATGCCGCCCTGGTCAAGCTGCCACTGTGATGGCGGTACGCGGACAGCATGAACGCGCAGGAGAGATTGACTACCAGGGCGCCGCCGCCCGTCAAACCTAGAGCGAGTGGCTCTGGCGGAACCATGGTCATGAAATGCTGATAGGCGGTCCAGAGTGTTGCCACGCCCGGCGCGAGAAGGATCAGCGCCAGCGCCATCCCGACACGGGCGCGGCCCCGCGCGGACCACCCAAGAGCGAGCAGTATGAGTAGATTGACCGACGCGTCCTCAAGGAAATCGACGCTGTCGGCAAAAAGCGATACGGATCCGATCTTCAGAGCGACCGCGAATTCAATGCCGAAATAGGCGAGGTTCAGAAAAGCCACCAGCGCAACAACCTTGCGCAGTTGCGTATCCAGGTATCGATTGAGCATATGAGGGTTTCCTAGTCGGCATGGGATATTTTTAGCCGCAGCAACCCTTCGTCGGTGGGTTGGCCATGTCCTTGAAGATCACGCAGTCGCTGCCGGGGCCACCGGCGCATGCATCATTGCATCGCATTACAAACCCTTGCAGCCGTTTTTCCAAAGCGCGCAACTCTACCATCTTGGTGCGGACCTCATCGAGATGCGCCTGAGCAATATCCCGTGTCTCTGCACAATCTCGTTCCGAACTGACTGAGAGATCCAATAGGACGCGAACCTGCTCGATGCTGAACCCGAAGTCGCGGCATTGCTTGATGAATGTCAGCCGACCAACGTCGGATTCATCGTAGTTGCGCTGTCCGCTTGCCGTCCGGTTTGCGGGCGGCAAAAGGCCGATCTCCTCGTAGTAACGGATCGTCGGCGTACTGGTGCCGGTCGCCTTGGCTAAGGCGCCGATGGTGAACCCGCGTATGTGAACATTCACGGCAAATTATCTCCTTGCCCTTCAAGTTACTTGAAGGAGTACGGTTCGGCCAGCCTGAAAATAGGAGGTCGAAGATGAATACCGGAATGAAGCTGACCGGCGCCGCAGTCGCGGCCTGTGCCGCGTGCTGCGCGGTCAGCGTCGTGCCCCTTGTGCTCGCCAGCGTCGGAACGATCCTGGTCGGCACTGCTCTTGTCAAATGGGGTGCTATCGCGGTCTTGCTGATTGTGCCAGTTGTAGGGCTGCTGTTGCTGTCACGGCGAAAGGCTGCGCCACAGGCTGTTGAAAACCATATGGCGACGAACAGCTGCGGCTGCGGCTCTTGCGGCACGGACGTCAAACAAGAGGCGCCGATCGCCTGCACGCTCGACGCCAACGAATTCAAGGCCCGGACCGAGCTCATCCACAAGCTGACATCGCGCCATCTTCGACAGGCAACACGAACCGCCCTGCGCCTGAACCTGACCTATGCGCCCGAAGCGCTTTCCGAGGTCCGGGAACTGGTGCGGAAGGAGCAAGCTTGCTGCGCCTTCTTGACCTTCGATCTTAGGCACGACGCCACTGGCGTCTTCGTCACCATCATCGCGCCACAGGCCGCAGCCGCTGCTGCCGGCGACCTGTTCGCCCACCTAGCACCTGCAGCCCTAACCATGGAGACTTCCGCATGAACCGCCGTCAACTCCTTCTTTCCTTCGCCGCTGTCACCCTCGCGATCGCGACACCCGCCTTTGCTGCCAGTACCGACCCGATACCAGGTTTCACTGAGGCGGTTGCCGCGGGCGGTCCGGTCCTCGTCCACGTCACCGCACCCTGGTGCGGAGAGTGCAAGCTTCAGAAGCCGATCGTCGCCAAGCTTCTCGGCACACCTGACTTCAAAGAGATGAAAGAGTTCAAGGTCGATTTTGATACGCAGAAAGACGCCCTGAAACTGCTGCATGTCCAGATGCAAAGCACATTGATCGTCTATAAGGACGGCAAGGAGGTCGACCGGATGACCGGTAAGACCAAGCCGGCCGTGATCGAGGCAATCATGCGCAAGGCGCTGTAAGTCGATGCTGCTCGCGCTACTCGCCGGTATCCTGTCTATCCTGTCGCCCTGTGTCCTGCCGCTTGTCCCCGTCGTTCTGACGGGCGCCGTGGCGGAACACCGCCTTGCGCCGCTGGCTTTGGCTACCGGCGTGGCGCTGTCGTTCACGGCGATCGGCCTGTTCGTCGCCACCATCGGGTTCTCGATCGGCCTGGACATGACCGTCTTCCGCACCGGCGCGGCAGTGCTGTTGATCCTTGTCGGCGCGGTGCTGGTGGTGCCGCGCCTGCAGGTTGGTTTTGCCACCGCGGCAGGACCGGTGAGCAACTGGACGCAAAACCGCTTCGGCGGCCTGTCCACCTCGGGCATCTCAGGACAGTTCGGTGTCGGCCTACTCCTCGGCGCGGTATGGACGCCCTGTGTCGGCCCAACGCTGGGTGCTGCCTCCATCATGGCCGCCCGCGGCGAAAATCTCAGCATGGTCGCTTTGACAATGCTGTCCTTCGGCATAGGCACCGCCTTGCCCTTGCTGTTGCTGTCGGCGTTGTCGCGCGAAGCGCTGCTGCGCTGGCGGGGGTACATGATGAGCACGGCCAGCGGTCTCAAAATGGCGCTCGGAGTGCTGCTCATTCTTGCCGGCGCCATGACGCTCACCGGCTTCGACCGCACGGTTCAAGCAGCCCTGCTTGACGCCCTGCCGAGTTGGATGCTGTCCCTCACCACTGCCATCTGAATAGCCAACCCAAGCGTCTGGCGCCGCCTCCCGAATTGTGAAAATGTGACAGGCATGTTGACCTTATTTGCATATGTGGGCGCAGCCCTCGCTGAAATCGCCGGTTGTTTCGCCTTCTGGGCCTGGCTGCGGCTCGACAAATCGGCGTGGTGGCTGGCGCCGGGCATGGCGTCCCTAGCGCTATTCGCTTATCTCCTGACGCTGGTCGATAGCGAAGCCGCGGGAAGAACCTATGCGGCCTATGGCGGCGTTTACATCGTCGCCGCTGTTCTGTGGCTTTGGACGGTAGAAGGCCACAGGCCCGATCGCTGGGATATGACCGGTTCGCTCGTGTGTTTGATCGGAGCCGGCATTATCTTGTGGGGGCCGCGCGCGGCCTAAGCGCGGCGAGCGTCTATCTGCGAACTGAATCCGCGACCTCTCTTCGATTTTGGCGTCGGCTCCTATTTGTGCTGCCAAACCTTGTAGGCCGAAATCAATAGGATCGCAGCGAGCGCCGGCAGCAAGAATTCATTCGGGACAATGCCGAGGAGGTAGCCTCCGATGAAGGCGCCCAAGACCGAGCCGACGGCCATGATCAGGACGAATCCTTTGTTGCGTCCAAGCACGGAAAAGCTTTGATCGCGGCTATAGCGCGAAAAACCGATCAGCATTGTCGGCAGGCTCACGGCCAGAGATAGGCTTCCGGCAAGCTTGATATCTGCACCAAAGAGCAGGACCAGGGTCGGAATAAGAAGCTCACCGCCTGCCACTCCAAGCAAGGCCGCGACCACTCCGATAATGAAACCGGCGACGACGCCGGCGATGATTTGCGTAACGCCCRTCAAAAGCGGATCACCCGCGCGCGCGTCGTGTCCGAGCACGAGGACGATCGCTATGGCCACGAGCAGGATCGCAATGACTTTGTATAGCGTCTCAGATCGCAGACGCGTCGCCCAGCCGGCGCCAAACCACGCACCAATGAGGCTGCCAGCGAGAAGGTTGATGATGATCGGCCAGTTGGCAGCGATCTGGCTGAACGAGATTGTCCCAGCACGAAACGGCAGTGAGAATGCGACGACGACAAGGCTCATCGCCTTGTTCAGGATGACGGCTTCGAGGGCGGCAAATTGAAACAGACCTATCAGGAGAGGTAGTCGAAACTCCGCGCCGCCAAGCCCGATCAAGCCGCCAAGTGCGCCGATGATTCCGCCTGCTCCGAATGCAGCGCCCTTGTTGTCTCTCATCTCGAATCCTTGCGCGCTTCTTGAGCGGCAATCGACAGGCTTCGGATCGGCGATGCAACGAAAATCTTCTGGTCTTGTTGTGAAATGGCCGCTTTCAACAACGAGGGGAGATTACGGATTATGTGTAGGTCCTTGATCAGAGAGCATCGGGTACGCGCTCGACACCCGTTGGTTCCCTGTTACGTGACGCGATTAGCTCTCCATAATCTCCCAAGGATCATAATCGTGCTTATGCGTATCTGCGCATAACCACGAGTACTGACCAAGACCGGCTCCGAAGTCGACGACGCGTTCACCGGCGGCGAGCTGCGCGGCATCGATACACCGCTCGTTGAGCCGCCTGTTCAGTGCGGTCAAGCGCTGTTGCTCGGCCTCGCTCGATCCATGCGTATAGTGGGATGATGACATTCGCTGCCCCCGCTGAATGGCGCGACAACGGTGCCAGAATTCGGGCGGGTGTCAATGAGATCGACCACATGTCCGCAGGCCCCGTGCGGCGAACCTCTGTTCAAAGTAGAGGCGGTCGGTCACCTCCAGAGCTTCGCCATTTCAATGCCGCTGAGGCAAATCTGAACAAGCCGATAATGGCCCGGCAGGATGCGTTTCCGGATCAATCCTCTCGCAGTTTTACCTCTGACGCACTCGTCATGCTGCCACCGGCTTCTGTGGCGTGGTGGTGGCGTGTAGCGCCGCATCCGCATTGATCACCGCTTCCGGTTGTGATCCGGCAGCGCTGGAAACCTGTACGGCTTTCGAGGCGAAACAGATGCCATTTTCATCAAACGCCGTCTTGATCATGACGAGGGCGCGACGGCGGACGGCGGCCTGCTGTCCTGGCTTTGTCTTGAGCTTCAGCCTCAGCTTGACGCCATACTCTCCGAACTCCTCGACGCCTTGCATCTTGAGCGGTTCGATGGTGATTGCCTTGAGTTCGGGATCTTCGGCCAGTTCAAGTCCGATCTTCTTGATGAGCTTGCGCGCCTTTTCCAAGTCGGAATCATAGGTGATCGTCAGTGACAGCTTCTCGATCACCCAATCGCGGCTCATGTTCTGGACAGCCCCGAGGACGCCGAACGGCACGGTGAATATTGGTCCCCGGCTGTGCCGCAGCTTCACCGAGCGCAGGCTGAAAGACTCAACTGTGCCCTTGTAACTGCCGCTCTCGATATATTCACCGACACGGAAGGCATCATCCAACAGATAGAAGACCCCGCTGAGGATGTCTTTCACCAGCGTTTGCGCACCGAAGCCAATGGCAACACCGGCAATACCCGCGCCGGCGATCAACGGCCCGATCTGAACCCCCATCGCCGACAACGCCATCAGTATCGCAACGATGGCGAGCGTGGCCCAAAGAAAATTCCGCAGAATGGGCAAAAGCGTGTTGAGCCGGCTGCGCCGCTGCGTCTCCTCCGTTTGAACAACCGCCGTATCGCGCACTTTTGCAATTTGATTATCAATGAGGGTGCGAAGGACCCGCCAGACCAAGTCCGCGACCAGAAGGATGATGACAGCAGAGATGATGCCATGAGCGACCCGGACGGGGGGCGTGTCAGCCGCGCTGAGCGCGACAAGGTCGATGTTCCACGCCCAAGCGAGGAGCAGCAACCCGGAAATGATCAGAATGAACCGGATGCCCCGACTGAGAAGAGTTGCGCCTGCACTCGGTGTTGCCGCGCCGATTCCGGACGAAGCAGGCTGTTGCAGCAGGTGGACAACGGTCCGTTCTGCAATGGCGATAGCCCAAACGAGGCCGATCGCTATTGCAGCAAGCCAGAATAGCTGTACTGCGCCGAACGCCCACAAGCACCACAGCAGCACGAAATAGGCCGAGATGACACCCACGGATGTCTTCGCGCGGACAAAAACCTCTCCATGCGTTGCAGCATCCGCGATCGCTGGCCCCGGCGCTCGCCTGACCGTATCGATGCCGACACCGAGGAGCCCCAATCCCAACGAATATGCGACAATCTCGCGGGCTTCGACTGAGAAGCCGAGAAGGCTCAGCGATAGCGTTGTTGCGTAGCTGACGGCGAGGATGATGACAACTAGACCGAGGCGCTGGGTCCAGAACCGAGCCGACTCGCCGTCCATCGGCACGATCCGAAGATCGTTCGCGTCCTTTGCCGGCGACGACAAAAGAAATCGTAACACGGCGCGCGCGAGGAGCACGATGATGAAGGCGAGTAGACAGGCGAGCACGATCTTCTCGATGACCTCAGGCCAATAGTGCAGGGCCACGAAGACACCGATGCCAGCCGCCGCGATGACTGCGACGCGCCCGACGTCATGGGCGAGGCGGCTAGCGAGTGCCATCACTTGACCGCGCCTTGTCGCAACGTCCAGCTGCGCCACTCGGGTCATGAATCCCGATGTGGCACGCCGATACAGCCGCTCGGCACCGAAAGCGGCAGCTGCGAACAGTCCGAAAAGGCCGACAAGGCCAGCCAGACCAACCTTCTCGGCATCCGCAACAAGGATGGACCAGGCTGTTGCGAACTCATCAGGCAGCGTCGTCAGTGCCCGGGCGAGGCCATGGATGTGCGCCCGAACGGCCCCGACATAGTCGGCCAGTGGATGAGAGAGATGCGGCGTCTGGGTGGTTATCGGGGGGACTTCAGTCGTCGCCGATGCGGCTTTGTGGGTCTCAAGCCATTTTTGAACTCCAGGATCGGCCAAAAGCGACAGAAGTGCCTCGACATTGGGTGGCAGCTGTTCGCTCGACGGTGCGGTATCGGCTCGCGCCACCAGCATGACCCCAAGCAGCATGAGGGCAGCAAGAATCAACACACGCATCGTGTTCGTCTCCAGTTAAGCGAATATAGTCCAACTTCCGCCATTCATCCGTGCCGTAAATCTCCTAGTATAATTGCGTGCGGATAGTCGTGCGGCGAGTATCTTACACTAACCAACGCCCGGACGCGACATTTCGAGGCCGTCATCGGCGTGCTATCGTCTTTGGTTACAGTGCCTGCTCGAGGATCAGCGCCTTTTCGTCATCGGCCTGACCTTGCCCCCAAGTTTTATCCAATCTTGTGTTCGCTCCAGCGGTCTTTGGTTGCGATATTTGAGGTGGTAGCGGCGGGTTGCGATGCGCAACCGTCTTCTCCGCGCTCGGCGCCCTCGGCGGCTCCAGCCTCGGCAAGGCGAGGGATGGAGACAGCCTGATATTTCTGTTCGGCGTCCTGATGATGGTCGTCGGCGCTCTGATGCTGAAGCCTCGGAAGGCGGTGACGGTAGAGTGCCGTCCGGTCGACCTCAGGATATGCCTTGCCACCGCCGCCGTGGCACTCGCCGCCGGCGCTGCATCCGGCTTCTTCGGCATCGGCGGGGGCTTCCTGATCGTTCCGGGCCTCATGCTGGCGACGGGCATGCCGATGATCAACGCGATCGGCACATCTCTCCTCTCCGTCGGTGCGTTCGGACTGGCAACGGCTCTGAACTATGCCAGTTCAGGCCTGGTGGACTGGTGGCTTGCCGCCGAATTCATCGGCGGCGGCATCGTGCCGGTTTCCGGTGACATGACGAGCTTTCACGAACTAGTGATAGCGACGCGTGTAACAAATGTCGGGGAGATTGCGAACCTGAATATGCGCTCAACGAGAGCGTCTATCCATCATCGGAGAACGCAATGTCCATCAAATCCACCATCAACTCTGTCGTCCTCGCCGGCGCTGTCACCACCGCCCTTGCTTCGATGGCCACCGCCGCACCGCTCACCAAAGCTGAGGGCGCCGCTGCAACCGCCGCTCACAAGGAAAAATGCTTCGGCGTTGCCCTGAAGGGCCAGAATGATTGTGCAGCCGGCGCCGGCACGTCCTGCCAGGGGACCTCGACAGTCGACTTCCAGGGCGATTCCTGGAAGTTCGTCCGGGGCGGCACCTGCACCTCCATCGTCCTGCCGAACGGCAAGCACGGCACGCTGAAGGCAATGTAATTTCTACACGCGACRGCGATGACAATGAGGAGGCGGAGAGACGCCATGACCACCGATCAAATTTCAACGACCGCGTCTGCGGCAACTACTCTCCGCTTTCCCCGCCATCCGATCGAGGGGCTCGCGGGGACGAGCTTCAAGCACGAGCATTTTGCCGCCATAGCTGCGGAGGGGCCACATCGCGGGTTCTTCGAAGTCCATGCCGAGAATTACATGGGGGCCGGCGGGCCGCCGCATCGTATTCTCGAACAGATCCGCCGTGACAATCCGGTGTCGCTCCACGGCGTGTGCATGTCGATCGGCGGACCTCAGCCGCTCGACCGAGCACATCTTGAACGTTTCCGCTCTCTCGTCGAACGCTACGAACCAGCTCTGGTGTCTGAGCACCTGGCCTGGTCGACGCATCGGACGACCTTCCTCAACGATCTCCTGCCCCTTCCCTACACACGAGAAAGCCTGGCGCGGGTTTGCGAGCATATCGAGGACGTGCAGGAGACCATCAGACGCCCGATCCTTCTGGAGAATCCATCCACCTATGTGACGTTCCGCCAATCGACGATGAGCGAGACCGAATTCATCCGCGCCATCGTCCGGCGCACCGGCTGCGGTCTTCTGCTCGACGTCAATAATGTATTCGTCTCCGCCGCCAATCATGGGTTTTCAGCGCTCGACTACCTGTCCGATTTTCCCATTGCTGCGGTTGGTGAGATCCATCTCGCGGGCCACGCCGAGCAGACTGACGACGAGGACGAGTTGCTGCTGATCGATAGCCATGACGGTCCGGTCGCCGATGCCGTCTGGAAGCTTTACGAGATCGTCATTGGCCGTGGTGGCCCCATTCCAACGCTCATCGAGTGGGACAGCAACATACCCGATTGGCCGATACTGCGTGGCGAGGCCCTCGCAGCGCAGGCGATCATGGATCACCATGGTTCCATCGCGTTGCAGGATCAAAGTCATGCTGCGGCTTGATCCTCCATCTCGCCGCACCGAGCCCCTGACTTATGCGGCAGATTTTGCGCCGGCCCTGACCAACCCGGACGCTGGGACGCCCGACGGCGTTGTCGGGCCGAACGGCAAGGGAGCGATCAAACGCTACAACGTCTACCGCAACAACGTCACCGTCAGTCTGATCGATGCCCTCGCCGGGATTTTCCCGGCAGTGCAACGCCTGACGGGGACGGAGTTTTTCCGCGCGATGGCGCGCTTTCACCTGCGCGCCACGCCACCGACATCGCCTCTTCTCTTCGAATACGGACGGGATTTTCCTGCTTTCATCGAACAGTACGAATATGCCCGGTCCTTGCCCTGGCTTGCCGACGTCGCCCGGATCGAACGGGCTTGGCTGGACGCCTACCACGCAAGGGATGTCGAGCCGCTTGCCGCTGATGCTCTTGCGTCCGTTCCGCCGGATCGTCTCGGTGATTTGGTCTTTGCTGCGCATCCGGCAACAAGGATCGTTCGGTCGGACTATCCGGCGCTGACGATCTTTGCCGCCAATCGCGGTGACGGCTCCATAAGCCCAATCGAAGTGGTCGACCCGGAAGATGCGCTCATAACGCGGCCGGATATGGAGGTGGCGGTGCGTCATCTTCCTTTGGGCGGCGCAGAGTTCCTGATTTCCCTCATTTCCGGCGAACCGCTTGGTGTCGCCGCAGCCAAGGCCATCGACGCTTGTCCGTCGTTCGACATCGCGGCCAGCGTGGCCGGCATGATCGAAGCGGGGGTATTTTGCGGCATCACTCTCGGAGACGCATGATGATATCGACCACCACCCAACAGACTTCGATCAAAGGCAGGTTTCAGCCGATCGTGATACTTGTGGAGATGGCACAGAGACTGGTTCGGGCCTTTGCGCAGCCGAGCGTCGTTCAGGCAGTTGTGCGCCTCGCTCTGGCCGTGCCCTTTTGGAAGTCGGGCATTCTGAAGTGGGATGGTTTCCTGCAATTGAACGATACGGCGATCACATTGTTCACCGACGAATTCATGCTCCATTTGCCGGGCGGTCCCTATGCCTATCCGGCGCCAGTCACCATGGCTTTCCTGTCTGGCGCTGCCGAGATCACCTTTCCGATCTTGCTGGTCCTGGGTTTCGCTACCCGATTTGCGGCGACCGGCCTGCTGTTCATGACGTTGATCGTCGAGCTCACGGTGCCGGACGGATGGCCGATCCACATTACCTGGGCTGCGATGGCGCT
>NZ_JBFTQY010000091.1:0-23295 GCF_056399245.1 Rhizobium sp. 01N447_2 | reverse complement strand
CAGTCGGGCGTCACATGATCAAACGCAATGGGGGCCGGATCATCAACATCAGCTCACAGGCCGGCACCGTGGCACTGCGCGGCGAGGCAATCTATTGCATGAGCAAGGCGGCAATCAATCACCTCACGCGCTGCCTTGCAGCCGAATGGGCACCCTATAATGTCACTGTAAACACCGTATCGCCGACGTTCATCCACACGGATGGTACAGCACCTTTTCTATCCGATGCCGACAATCGCAAAGCGACGATCGGTCACATTCCACTCGGCCGGATCGGTGAAACCGACGATGTGGTGGGTGCCGTGGTCTTCCTAGCATCGCCGGCTGCGAGCCTGATCACCGGCGCGAACCTGCTGGTGGACGGTGGATGGTCCGTCGCTTAAGGCCGAGGCTGCTGGACAGCAGCGCAAGATCATCCGCCGCTTTCGGCCCGAAGCGGACGAGCGGGCGCCTCGAGATCGGCAAGGATCGACTGATAGGCAATGATCGCCAGCTTATGGCTTCCGTGGTGTAGCGGCCGTCGGCCTCGACCGAGCGTTGTCAGCCAAACCGTTCCGCCAGGAAATCTATCACCGTCCGCAACATCGCTGTCGGCCGCCGGTTCGGCGCATAGACGAGGGACATCGGTACAGGCTTGTAGGACCATTCCGGCAGCACCTGCTCAAGCCGTCCTTCGGCGATATCGGCGGCGAGCAGCAGTTCCGGCTGAAGCGCAATTCCCGCGCCGCTGAGCGCTGCCATACGCAGCGCCGCCCCCTGGTTGGTCGAGAATTTTCCGGAAATCAACACATCACGCATTTCGCCCCCCGGCCCGACCAGGTGCCAGTGATCCTGCGTGCGCCAATAGGAGTGGCCGAGGCAGAGATGGTTCGTCAGATCCTCCGGCGAGGCCGGCCGGCCATGGCGGGCAAGATAGTCCGGCGAGGCAGCGAGAATCCGCCGGTAGGGCGTGAGCGGGCGGGCGACGAGGCTGCTGTCCGAGAGCGGACCGATGTGGATACCTAGCTCGAACCTCTCGCCGACGAGGTCATGGACATTGTTGTCGAGCGATAGCTCGACGCTGACGTCGGGATAGGCGTTCTGGTAATCGATCAGCGCCGGCACCAGGACCTGCGTCCCGAAGCTGACGGGTGCCACCAACCGAAGGCTGCCGCGCGGCGCCGATTGCAGCTCGCTCGCCGAAGCCTCGGCCAGCGCCACTTCGGAAAGGGCGCGCTTGCAGCGCTCGTAATAGAGCTGGCCAACCTCTGTCAGCTGATGGCGTCGCGTGGTGCGATGGATCAGCTTCGCCCCGAGCCGGGTCTCAATCGTCTTGATGTGCTTGGCAACCATGGCAGGCGACACTTGCGCGATCTCCGCGGCCGCCGCGAAACTGCCGTTGTCGATGACCCTGACGAACATCGCCATGCCGGCCAGCTTGTCCACAATTGCCTACCTGTTGGTTTCGAATGACGATACCAACAGCTTATTTATCAACCAGGGAATTTACAACATGGTCGTCACGCCCGCGCCAAGACGACGGACATCACCAACCTGACCAAGGAGAAACCATGCCCATTCTTCACCTGCAGATGCATCCCGGCCGCACCGACGACCAGAAACGCGCCTTCGCCCGCGAGGCCACCAAGGCCGCCGTCGAAACCCTGGCGTGCCCGCCGGAATCGCTGGAAATCCTGATAACGGAGATCGCCAAGGACTCCTGGGCGGTCGGTGGCAAGCTGAAATCCGAAGCCTGAGAGACGACCCGCTGCGCCGAAGGCTCGAGCTGCGGGCCGCCGCCGCCATGGTAAGGACAGGGAGCCGGCCTTCGGCTCCCGTGCTGAAAGTGAAGGGCGGCCGGTTGATTTTACTGGCCGCCGCAACAACACCGCACGCAAGCCTTTGGGCAGCCGACTTCATCGGGGAATTTGCCTTTTGGTGCATCTGAGCCGTGGCAGAGTTCGGCCCTAAGCGAATTTTTTCGTCGTCGAAGGATAAGGCTGCTTTGCGCCCTCATATCAGTCGTAGAGCCCAGCCAAGCGGCGGCTTGAAAGCGGACAACGCATTGGACTGGCGAGGCGGCATGGTTGCGTCAAAAGCGGATTTTACGTTGAACGTGATTGCATCTCCGATGCCTGCGCCTGCTTTTTGGCCTGTGTCCAGCGTGTCACTCGTTCGCAAGCAATGTCTTTCCAGATGCAAATTGGCGATCATAGAAAATCCGAATCGACAGAACGACGCCGGCGATCAGGACAACAACCCCGGCGACTTCGATCGGCGTTGGCCAGCGCGCTTGCACGACAAGTCCGCCGATCACGCCGAAGGCAGTCTCTGAGACGATCAATTGCGCGGCCAAGGCAACCGGCAGGCTGCGTGAGGCAATATTCCAGGCCCAGACGCCGCCCACGGTGGCCAGTAGCGCGAGAGTTGTGCCCCAGACATAGAGGTTGCCGGCAGTGCTCCAGCCGAAACCCAATGTAGGAAGCCGGAAGAGGTCCATCGCGGCACCGATGGGATAGAAGGCCAGCATCAAGACGCCGCCGCCAACCAGTATCAGCGCCGACCACACGCCGGAGGGCATGTCCGGCCGTGCGGCGAGTGCTGCCTGATTGGAAAGCGCGAACCAGACCCAAAGGCCCACGGCAGCAAGCGCCAGCGGCACGCCAATCCACAATGATTGCACCGAGTCCAGTCCTTCGGCCGTGAATGCCGTGCCATTGACGAGAACAAGGCCGACCAGCACCAGTGCCAGAGGCACCATGAGGGATCGCCATGGCAATGATGCCTGACCCTGATTGCCAATGACCATCAATACGATTGGTACCAGCCCGAGAAAGGCCGGAGCGATGACTGGGCCGGCAAAGAGGGCCGCTCCCGTCACTGTCAGGAAGTAGCCGACATAGCCGACGAAGGCGAGCCAGATGGCTTGCAGGCAGTTTCGAAGCGTGAGTTGGCGCATGACACCCTTCTCGGAAAACAGAATGTAAAGCCCGGCGAGTGCCGAGACGACGTGACGGATGAGGGCAAAATCAAAGGTGGAATAGTCACCGATGATGAAGGGCACGACGAAGTTGAGCGAAAAGGCAAAGGCCGCAAAGAGAGCGGCCGACACGCCAACATAGAAAAGTCTGTCCATAATGTTCACCCTTTTGAAGTTGCGTCACCGAGCCCTGGGTCTCCGTGACACCGAGTGTGCCGTTTGGCGATCAAGCGAAATGCTTGATCGAATGGGGGGAAAAATTACCGGCTACGCGCTCTGGTCGGTAGCCGGCGAAAATGAGAACCAGCCTCTCGATACGCATCACCCGGATCGTGAAACGGTGCTGCATCGCGGGAGCCGGCACGCGGCTCCCTTGCCGACCGGGGCGGGCGACTGGTTGACTTTAATGGCTGCAACTTCAACGCCCCCAAGCATGTCGGCAGCCGCTTCGCCGGGAATTTGCCTTTTGGTGCATCTGAGCGATCGCTGAGTTCGGCCCTTTGCGGACATGTCGGATCAGGTCGGTATCTATCTGGGCACTGAAGACATGAGTTCGGAAATCGTACGCCTGGCGCGACGTGTGCCAGCATTCAACCCGCGTTGACCTTCAAAAATATCCTAGATGTAGTCGGCACTAGCTACGGCAGACGAAACACGATTCAGTTGCAACTCCCACAACCAGCGCATTTTTTCCACTGTTTCGGGTTTCGAACACCATTCAAGTGGGACATGCAAACATTGACGCACAGCAATCTTCCAGTCGGATAGAGCTTGTTCCCACTGATAGGTGGCATCCCCCACCTCTCTATGCCAGCATCGGACGATCTCTGCCTCATGTGCGGTCCTGATGTCCTCAGGCCACCACAACACCAGAAAGTAGGCGAGATCGTGTATGGCTACAGCATACGTCAACGACCAATCAAACGGCTGGCGATCAATGAAGTAGACAGGACTATCATTGCCCTTTGGCGTCAGAATGTTCATCGAATTCAGGTCGCCATGAAGTAGGCTCATTCCACGCGGGTTCGTCAAACGATCGCGCACCCGCATTTCGATTTCGGAGGCTTCTCCGAAGAGGTCGTGCCCAGAGATGCTCTTCAGAGCGGCAATGCCGGGGCGAAATTCTTGAAAGTACCGGTCGACAGCCCTTTGTGCGGGGACTGACTGGGACTCCCAGTGATACTTATGCAAGCGACCCAGTGCTTTCGCCACTGCAAGCCCATATGGGCGGCTTGGCTGCACATCTCTACGATTGGTGTGGGTTTTTGCCAAATCATCTAACAACAAATGATAGCCGACCTGAGTTTCAAATTCAGCATTCCAACATTTCACAAGAGGCGCATTAGTCATCGAGATATAATCGCGGGTATAATAGTTGACCTCCGAAGCGCCGAATGACGGACCTGCGCATATTTTGACCCGAAGTGAAGCCGTGCTTCCGTCGCGAAAATTCACCGTCAACGGAACTTGGCTCGACCAACTGCTGCTCTCGATGCTCATTTTCAACGAGGAAACATCCTTTTGAAGCACCTCGCTCAGCCATTGAGGCGTGATGCCATCGGCGTTCAAAATCACTTTATTCATTAATACAGATCCAATATCGCACTACTGGGAGGCTACAGGGACGAGACAATGACCGCAATTGGCGCGTTCCTGCCAAAGCGCTGGTCCGCAGTGGGCGCTAAGCGGATTGGCTCACGGCCATGGTGCACTTCTGTCGAGAAGATACCTGCTGGTGCGTGCTATGACCTGAAAGTTTTTAAGACGCGGCGCTATCGCAGACACAATTAAAAGCGACGAGCAAATGAACGCGCAACAAAAGCGAGCAGGGAAAACTCGCTATCACGTCGATGTTGTTTCGTGTGGCTGCCCCGACGAGAATTGCGGCGCGTTTCATGTTCTTCGGACGGAGCGCCCCTTCCCACAATCGCCGAAGCCGAGGGTACGCTGGTTGCGCACCAACGGACCCGAAAAACTCGCGACGATCGACGGAAACACTACAGCCGCCGGAAAGGCAGGACAACCTTCGGCGCATCGCGGACGGCGGCTTCAGCGTAAATGGTCATGCTTCTGTTTCGGTTGCAATGACGGTGAACACTGGTTTTGCTGGGGTCACGACGTCCATGCATGTGTTGCCGGTAATGAAGCGATAATGGCAAGTCGGACCGACTTGGATGCTAACCACCGTTTTCCAAGTTTCAGATTGAGACGTGTAGAACGTCGCTCCTTCAACGCGGTATGCGAAATGCTCGCTAATTAATCCCTCGGCAGGGTCATCCTCGTGCTCTGTGCTCAGCGGAAACTCATCCACAATTCGCACAATACAGGGGCCATCAAACGTAATCCTCAACAGATGCTCGGGATCATCGACGTAGAAACTTGCTTCGACGCGTTGGCCAGTCCGCCAGCTAAAGGAACGTAGGTCGCTTGCACTAGCATGGATGGAAATGCCAACGTCTAGCGGAATGTACTTCATGAAAATGCTGCTCGTATCGAGTGCCGTCGCAGTGACATAGCCACGCAAAGTGATGACCGCAATTGGTGCAAACGTCACGACGAAAGGCGAGTAGCCCCTCTATCTTTGCGCGCTTGATGGCAGGTCCGGTCGTCGCTCCCCAACTCCCTGCCGGACGAGCGATAGAGCAGCGATGCCTGCCTCATCGGCTGCACGCAGAAGCGCTTCCCGAAATTGTTCCGGGGCAATCTTCCCGCTCAATGCGTCGACGCAGGCTTTGACGGCAGCCACATATTCCTCGCCGTCATCGCAAGGCCAGTCGTTGATCAGGAGACGCGCCGCGTCGCCCAGCGTCCATACGATCTTGCGAGACGCCGGGCCTCGCAAAGCAAACCCAACCGGCGTGAATGCTGATGATGTATTCCAGCACATTGTCCTCGACCCCTCAAGGCACGGATACCGCAGTTCCCACGTTCAATATACGCGCGTAATTTGTAATTTGGAATTGAAAAGTGTTGAGGTGTGCGGCTTGAACGCGAGCTGCCGGATGAAGAAGAAAGAGCGCCCTGGAACCTTATGTCGGAGCACCCTGCGCTCCGTCGAAATGTCGCACCGATGGACGCATTTCGGGTTCGCAGCGACTACCCGCCCCGTTATCAGCGGCGCACGCTTCCCTATTCGGTGCCACGTTTCGCGCTCACCGCAATTCGGCGGTGACGCGGAAGATGCCGCCGGCGGAGGCGTCCGAGCAGACGACGAAGGTCGAGCCCTCTTGCGCCATGAAGGCGACATTGCCGCCGGCCTCGCAGGGAGTGGCGCTCCATTGCAGGATGATATCGCCATTGTCGGGCAGTTTCTCCGGTGTGATCTTCGCCGCACTTGCCATCCATTCCGTCGCCGACGGCAGGTGGACCGGCGCGTTCAACCGCTTCGACAGCCAGGCCGTATAGTTCTGCGCCACGGCAAGCGGCACGTCGTCGGCAGGCTGCTGCGGATTGTCGGCATAGGCCTTTGCTGCGGCGGGATCGGCATTGGCGGTGTAATATTCCGCCATCTCCGCACGGGTGACGGCCTTCGTCTGCATGCAGAAGGACTTGTCGATCTTCACGGCGTCATTGGCAACGCCAAGCATGCCGCCGAGCTCCTTCATCGAGGAGGTCATCAGCCGGACGTTCTCCAACGAATAACTGCCGGCCGGGACGGTCTCGAAGGCAAGCGTCTGCGAAACCGGGCAGAAGCCGCGCGCCGACAACGCCTCGAGATCGGCAAGGATCGGCTGGTAGGCAACGATCGCCAGCTTATAGGCCTCCGCGCTGTAGCGGCCGTCGGCTTCGCCGATCTTCGGGGCGAGGGCTGCAAGCGTCGGCTCCGCAGCACCTGCGCGTGTCGCGATCGAGGCGCTGAGATCGGTGACTTTCTGCTTCAGCGCCGTCGCCTCGTCCTTCGCCGCCATGACGTCGGCGATGACGGCGTCGAACAGTTTGGCGGCGTCGCCATAGCCAGACGTCGCGGCCGGCATCTGCCATTGCTCGGCCTTGGCGTTGGCATCCGTCATCAGCCCGCTCGCCTTTTTGACGTCGGGGCTATCACCGGCGCCGATGCGATCGACTGTTTCGCGTTTTGCCGTCGCGTCCTTTTCGGCTGCAGCCAGTGCGGTGAGCGCCTTGGCGAGATCGTCAAACGTCGTTTTCGATGCGTCGTAGGCATCGACCGCAGCATGCATCTGCTTTGATGTGGCGGCGTCGGCGGCAGTCTTCATCTTGGCGTCGGCCTCGGCAAAGCCTGGCGCCTTGTCGCCGCCTGCGGCAGACGCGGCAGCCTTCGCCTTCTCGGCATTCTCTTTCGAGATGCCGATCAGCGCATTGCCGAGATTGATGGCGGCCGTCTGGAAACCCGGAAGCGCCTTTTCGTAATCTTCGTCCTTGAGCAGTGCATCGGCAGACGTCAGCGCCGCGGCACCCGTATCATAAGCAAGCTTTGCCTGGTCACCGGAAGGGCGCTCCGGCGCCTTGGCGGCGATCGCCTTCTGCTTGCGGCTTTCGGCCTCCTTCTTCCAGGTGCCGACATCGGCGACAAGCTTCGGATCCGGGCGAAGAAGTTTCGGAATGGTGACGACACCGACGCCGATGCAGATCAGGAGCAGTGCGCCGATCATGGAGAGCTTGGCAAGCGTCCACTTTTTCGGTTTCGGCGCCTCCTGCTGCTGTTGCATGCCGCCGCGCGGATCCCACGACATCGGCTGGATGCCCGTGGTCACCCGGGCGAATTCGCCCAGCGCATCGGCGCCCATGCGCGGTCGCTGGGCCGGGTCGCGGCTCAGCATCCTTTCCACAAGGCTTGCAAGGCCCTCGGGAAAACCGGGGATCAGCACGTCCAGGCGGGGAAAGACGTTGGAAGGGTCGAGATGGATGTTCTTCCAGCTCTGCTCGCGCTGGTGCTCGTCTTCCCAGACCATGACGCTGTCGAAGACGCTGGCATAAGTCTGCCGCGGCAGGAAGAGCTTGTAGGCGATCATGCCCATGGCATAGATGTCGAGCGCCGATGAGGCGGAGAAAGTGCCGCTGGCATAGATTTCCGGCGCCCCGAATTCCGGCACATAGGGCGGGATGATGTGCTCGCCGATCTTCGAGATTAGGTGCAGGTTGCCGATCCGGACCGACAGGCCGGAATAGTCCTCGGAGACATAGATGCACTGGTCCGTCAGCGCGTTGTGGGCATAACCCGCGCCATGCAGCGTCGCCAGCCCCTCGAGGATGTGGCGGCCGATCTCGACGGCGCGCTCGTAAGCCACCATTTCCGTTTCGTCGAGATATTGGTGCAGCGTTTTCGATGGCCGCTTCTCGACGATATAAAAATTGTCGTCTTCCGGCGATGGCGGAATGAGGTCTTCGATTTCGACGAAGCGTCGCGCGGTGAGAGATTTGGCCTCGTTGATGGAGGTCCAGACCCGCTCGAAACGAGCCTTGTCCAGTTTCAGCGCCACATCGGGCGTGACGATGAAGACCGCATGGTCCATCCGCTTGTCCTGAGCGGGATAGACGATGAACTCGTTTTCATAGATCGGCTCGCCGATCGTGTAGCGGGCGATCAGATCACTTCTCATGCACGTGTCCCCCTGCATTCATTACATTCATGAAACCGAATTCTATTCGCCTGCCAGTAATGGATCACCGATAAGGCCTGCGGCCAGCAGCAGGCCGCTTCTCGTATCGCGAAGCGCAAAGGCAAAACGGGCATCGGCGACCACGCGAACAAGCTTCGGATCGATGCTGCGTTCCGTGATAACAGCTGTGGATGCCGCCGCCTCCGTCCCGTTTTCGTCAACCTTGATCATCGTCTTCTGCAGGACGCGCGACAAGCGGATGTTTTCCTTGGTAAAACCCGGGAACCCCGCATCCTTGGCCTTCTCGGGCGCCACTCCCATCGCATTGAGTACCGGCATCAAATCACGCCCGTCGTTCAGGGAAAAGCGGGGCAGGAAGATTTCGCCCTTGGCAGCTTCGAATTTCTCGCCCTGAAGCCAGGAGGCAAGCGCCTTCAGGTCCGCGCCACCCACACCCTTGCCGGATCGCTCCGCCACCACGACCATGCTGTAGCCCTCGCCGGCATAGGCGAGATCGACGGCCGAGAATTTCTCGTCGGAGCGGAACCTCTGTCCGTCGCCGGCAAGATGCATCATCGGCACCGAAATCGTCGAGCCATCCGGCCGCTGAAAGGGGCTTGCCGGGCTCTCCTTCTCGAAGGAGGTCTTCCAGCGCGCCTTGAAGGAAAGCGCGCCGAGGCTGACGAAGCCGCCGCCGGGCGGTGCGTCGAGGATTGACGGAATGGCGCCCCTCGTGGCGTCCTTGACCCAGCCGTTGATGTGCTCGACCGATTTCGGTCCGTCGAGATCCTCGATCGAAGGCTTGATGCGGTGGCCGGCGAGCATGGAGAGCGCATCGGGAACGAGCACCAGCTTGTCGTCGAAGACGATCGCGACCGCCGTCGCCAAAGGCGCATCCGCCGCTGCCGGCTTTTCCGGGGACATCGCCTCGAGCGCCGTCTCCGGTCCCTTCACCGCGCCGCCGAAGCCGAGGCCCTTGGCGATCGACGCTTTGCCCTCTTCAGAAGCGCCGAGGCTTGCGAGACCGAGTGCTGCGGCAAGGCTTGCCGGCGACACCATGATATTGGCAGCACCCTCCTTTGCCAGGCTGCGGTCGATGAGTTCGGCGGCAAGCCCGGCTTGTGCGGCAAGCATCGCCTTGCTGTCGCCGGGGTTGCCGGCATGGGCGGCCGGGGCAAGCGTTATCAGGGAAGCGGCAAGACCCGCCAGCAGAGTGGATTTCGGCATGGTTCGCTCCTGTTCAGCGGACGCGATAGAATTTGGAATCGAACGACCATTTGCCTTGGGCGCCGGTCTCGTCGTCGCCGACGATCCTGAGGCTTCGGGCGAGATCGTAGACATAGTTGAAGGCGGCGCGCTGGCCGACGAGCGGCGTCGGCACATCGGGCAGATCGAGCACTTCGATCGGCTTGTCGCTGAGGATGGCAACGACCATGCCGACGCCTGCCGGTCCCTCCACCACATATTCGAAGCCGGTATAGGGATTGCGTGCGTCGGGCACCACGACCGGCCGGGCCGGATCGAGCCGGTTATCGCCGCTTTTGGCGGTCGGTTTCAGGCCCATGGAGCGCTTGTTCGGGTAAAGCTGCGTCAGCTTGCCGGAGGCGTCGATATCGACCAGGATCAGGTAACCTGACTTCTTGGTGGAGACGCGCATCGCCACCTTGTCGCCGATGCTGACCGCGGTGCCGGGCAGCACGTCGACGGCAACGCCGGCCTCGTTGTCGCTCTTCAGCGTGTTTTCGACGGCGGCGACCGGCGTCTTCGCCTCCTCGCCGGTGATGACATCCCGGCCGAGCGCATCCGGCCGGCCGTAAAATTGCGGCACCGGCGTGAAGCGACAATCCTCAGCATGCGTCCGGCAATATTCGTCGGATTTGCGCCGGACATAATCGAGAAGCGCGGCATTGCTGACATTCGGCTTGTCGGCGGCGCGTGCCACGCCATCCTGCACGCCTTCGATGAAGCGGCGGGTGAAGACGCCGACCGGCGGATTGGCCTCGCGATCGACAAGGGCCCACTGCCCTGCGTTGACGGCCGACCAGACCATGGCGCTTTCGCCGCCGAAGGAGAATTTCGCTTCCTTGCCTGACTTGTTCGGCGGTTCGAGCGCTGCCAGCGCCGGGCCGAGGCACCGCACCGTGCCGGAGGGCGCTGCCACCGCGCTGCGGCTGCCGGGCCCGACATGGCAGGCATCGATCAGCAGTGTGACGCGGCGATCCTTGAGGCTGTTCAGCCGTGCGGCGATCTCGGTTTCGCGGATCTGGTTGGTGACGGTCACCTTGCCGGCCTCGCGCACCAGCTTGGCATCGACGGCCACCAGTGTCGGGCTGGTCGTTTCCTCGGCGCCCATTTCTTCCGAACCCTGGCCGCTGAAATAGAGGAAGACGCGGCTTCCGGGCGTCGACTGGCGCACCAGCCAGTCGTCGACCTCGGCAAGGATCGCTTCGCGGGTCGCCTTGCGGTTGGTCAGCGTGTGGATCTGCTCCGGGCGGTAGGCGAGCGTCTTGGCGAGGAAGACCTGCATGGCTTTCACATCGGTGGCGGAACCGGTCAGTTTGGCCTCGCGCATCTCGTAGTCGTCGATGCCGATCAACAGCGCGCGGTCGCCAGGCGAGCTTTCGATCACCGGCGTCTGGACGACCTGCGGCTGCGCGGCGGGCTCGTCAGCGACGGGCTTGTCAGCCGGCGGAGTATCGCCAGTGGGCGTGTCGGCAGCAGGTGTTTCGGTCGTGCCGGCAGGCGCGGTATCGCCGGCGGGTGGGGTGGTGATGGCGAGATTGGCCTCTTCCTGCCCGGACTGCCTCTGCTTCGTCCCGCCACCGCTCGTGGTGGAGGCGACCTGATCGTCGGCAGCAGGCCCTTCAACATTCGGCACGTCGCCGTCGGTCTTTGCGGCGATCCAGTCGCGGAAGGCGGCAACACGGGTATAGACACCGTAATGTTCGGCCTCGGCGCAGCCGGCACCCCAGCTGACGATGCCGAGTTGGATCCAGCGCTTGTCGGGACGCTGGGCGACGAGCGGTCCGCCGCTGTCGCCTTGGCAGGCATCCTTGCCGCCCTCGGCGTAGCCTGCGCAGACATTGCGCTCGTCGATCGGGTTCATCCGCATCGAGCTGTCGCGATAGGCGGCGCGGCAGTCCTCGCGCGGGACGATCGGCAGCTCGACTTCCTGCAACTCGGTCGGCAGGTATTTGTCGTCCCAGCCGTGATCGGCCTTGGTGTAACCCCAGCCGGTAACGACGGCCGGGTGGCCGGCGGCCTCCACTTCGTCATCCGAGGCCGAGGCAAGGATCGCCGGCTTCGATTTGGCGGGTTCGCTCAGCTTAATGAGGGCGATGTCGTTGGCGAAGACCTTGCGGTCGAAATCTTCATGGATGATTACGTCTTCGACGGCAAGGCCCGGCTTCTCGGGCCCGTCGACGGAGATCACCTTGTCGATCTTCGACTTGCCCTCGACGATCAGCAGATCGCGGGCGAAGAGATCCTGCTTGCCGGAGCGGCCGCTGGTGACGCAATGGGCGGCCGTCAATATCCAGCGCGGTGCGATCAGCGAGCCGCCGCAATGGCCGCCGAAGCGGCCTCGCTGTTCGGGATCAGGCGCCAGGATCTTCACCTGCCAGGGCCATTCGCCCTTCTTGGCCGCCTGGCCGCCGATGACACGCCCGCCATCCTCGCCGGCAAAATCGGTGTCCTGCTGCGCCAGCACCGGGGCAGCCAGAAGCAGCATGACGGACGCAATATTGAGGACCCTGCTGATCGACGTGCTCATAGCTTGGCTCCGGCGGAGGTATAGAGGACCGTAAATCCGACACGTGCGCCCTCGGGAAGGAATTCGCCGAGGCGCTTGGCGATATTGCCGGCGGTGCGGCGCCTGTCGTTCTGCTTCAGGAATTCCACAAGTTCGGGCATCGGGGTTTCAGAGGTGACGGCGACGAGCAGGTCCGTGCCGAAAGGTGCGACGACGGAAAGATCGAGATCGAAGGTCTGAGACATCGCAGCATCGACCTCCCTCTCGTTGGGATAGAGGAACTGTACGGTTCCATCGCCGGTGACGTCGAAGAGCACCAGCTTGCGGCCTGATAGATCCGAAACCGTGACGCCGACCCGCTCGCCTTCGCGATGGACGGCGTCGGAAGGCGTCACGCGCACGGTTTGCGGGTTTGTCTCGGACAGCCGCTTGAGGGTATCGAGCGCGGCCATCCGGTCGACGACGAAAGGCATGTCGCCGGCGCCGATGGCGGATGCGACGACATCGCCGCCGGCGATCGCCTCGCGTTTTTCGGGATCGAAGACGAGTTCGGCATCAGCACCCTCCGTCAGCTTGAACGGCGTGACGGCAGGATCGATCCCCTGCAGCACCGGCTCGGAGCCGAGGGCGGCAACGCTGATCGGCGCGGGCTCGGCAGGCAGCGGAGCGTTTGATTTCTCCGTCGCCGCCTGCGCTCCCGCCCCTTCGTAATTATAGACAACGGCGCGATCGAGATCCGTTCCCGGCGGACTTTCGGTAAAGATGTTCTGCCGCTGGTCGGTGAACTGGTAGACCGCCTGGCGCACATATTCGAAGAGCTCGCGGCGGCTGACGGCGCCGTCGCCGTTGCGATCGGCTGCCCCCTCGAAAGCGCGGGCGGTGGCATAGCTCAGCGCGCCGCGTTTTTGCGGAATTCCGGGAATTGATATCTCGGGCGACTTGGTGTTCTCGTCGACGGCGGCAAGAAAGGTCAGCCGCTTGAAATCGAAGCCGGTGGACAGTGCATCCGCCGTCGTCGAGATCGGCGCGAGGTCGTCCTCCTCGATCGTATAGGACGGCGCCTGGCGCCAGGTGATCTCGGCGCCGCGCGGATCGACGTCGCGGGTCATGCCGCCGGCATGGCAGGTATCGGCGATGAAGACGACATCGGCGCCCTTGGTCTCCAGATTGCGGATCAGCGCCTTGAACTCGTCACCGAAGATGCGTTCCCGTGATCCGGGCAGCCGGGTGTCGAAACCGGCAAGCACATAGACCTCGTCGCGGCCGCTCGGTTTCGAGCCCTTGACGCGCTCCGGCTCGCTCGACCCGTGACCGGCGATGCCGAGCACGACGAGGTCGCCAGGCCCCGCCCGTTCCGTGACGGCCTCGATCGCATGGAAGATGCCCTCGCGGTCGGCCGCACCATTCTTCAAGAGCGTCATGTCCTCGACGCCGACCGAGCGCAGCGAAAGGGAAAGGTCCTCGGCATCGGCGACAGCGCCATGCAGCGGCGGAACGTTGCGGTAGAGGTCGATGCCGATCAGCACCGCCCTGACCGCGCCGCGCTCCGGCGCTTCGATCACCCTTGCCAGGCTATCGGTGGCCGCCATGGTGAGGAGGGCAAGTGCTGCGGCCAAGCAAACGGATGCGGACATGGCCAACCTCCCCTCGCCCCAGCTATTCGCGGCGCCATTCGACGCGGCGGTTCAGCGCATCGACGTCGTCTTCGGTGAGGTTTGCGGTTGCCGTCACGTCCACCGGCTCGGATGCGCCGCGGCCCTCGGCGTCGATTGTCGCGTCGATGCCGTTGCTTTTCAGGAAATCGGCGACGGCCTGGGCGCGGCGTTCGGAAAGCTTCTGATTGTAGTCGTCACCGCCGCGCCGGTCGGTATGGCCGATGAGGATGACGCGTCCGGGCTTCTGCTCCTTCAGCGCCTCCAGCAGTTCCTCAGCGGCTTCGGTGCCGATCGAGGTGAAGCTCGACTTGTTGAAATCGAAGGTGATCGGAACCGGAATGGAGACCGGCACGATGCCGCGCACATTCTCGGAATAGATGCCGCCGAGCACGCCGCTGCGGTGATCCTTCTCGGCCGGCACGAAGCTGCCTTCGGGATGGTCGCTGGTCGGGTTGGCGGCAAGGATGCGGGCCTGGGCGGCGCGCTGGATGAGATCGGAGATCGTCTCGGCCGGCGGCGCCTTCGGCGTGCGGGTCTCGTTCTTGATGATCTCGATCGCCTGCTGGTAGTCGGCAGCGGCATCGGCGAAGCGGCGGGCGGAGAAATAGATCTCGCCGAGCGTGGCGGAGGCCTGCCAGAGCACCTGCGGGCTATCGGCGGCGATAAGCAGCGGCTCGTAATCGGCGACCGGCTGGTTGGCGGCCATCATCTCCTGGGCGGCGGAAAGCCTGAGGGCTGCGACGCGGCGCTGGGCATTCACCTGGAACTGCCCGCAATCGGCGCTGACGGCGATCGTGTCGGCTTCAGCGGCGGCAGCCGTGATATCCTTGGCGGCAACGGCCGTGTTCAGCTTGTCGAGAAGAGCGGTGCAAACCGGCGTATCGGCATTTGCCACCTCGATCTCTTCGCCGGCACCGGCGGCTTCGCCAGGTTCGGCCGAACGGCCGAGGTTCAGCTGCGGCATCTTGATGCTGAAACCGCCGGGCAGCTTGAATTGCGGCATCTTGATCTGCGGCATCGGCAGTTTGGGCATCTTCGTCTGGGACGTCTGGGTCGGCTGCTTATACTGCGTGGTCGGCTGTTTATATTGGGTCGGCTTGGTGGATGAGGTGGTGTCGGCTGGACCGATCAGTTGCAGTTCGTCGGCGGCAAGCTCCTGGCCGGGCGCCAGATTGGTGACGATCTTGTATTTCTTCGGCGGCTGTTGTGTTGCCTGCTCGACAGGCTTCGGCGCGACCTTTTTCGGCTTTTCCACCACCGTTTCCGGCTTCTTCACCGGCTTTGGCTTCGGCGTGACCGCAGGCTTGGTCGATTCGACCGGCTGTTTTGCCGCCTGCTCGACCGGTGCCGGTTTTGCCGTGGGAGCGGCTGCGACGGGCGGGGCTGCGGGCAAGCTGTCGACCGTCGTCAGCGTCAGCGTCTTGCTGCTGATCTTGGTGCCGGCGCTGCGGGCCTCTTCGAGACTGCGGGAGACGGCTTCCATGCCGCCGTCGATCGAGCGGAACATGCCGGCGCCGCTGCCGCCGAGATCCGCGAAGATCGTCAGCGGCTTGGAGGAATAGAAGACCTTGATCTGCTCCTGGCCGACCGGGCCAGAAACCTGCAGCCTGGCCCCGCTTGCCGGATCCGGCACCTGCACGCGCTTGCCGGCGCCAACGAGCGCGTCGGTCTGATATTTGTTCGGGAAAAGCTTCACCACAGAACCGTTCGGCGAGACGTTCAGCACCGTGACATAGCTGTTCTCGGTCGATTGGATGAAGAGGCCGACAACTTCGCCGATGGCGTATTTGGCTTCAGCGCGATCGAAGGTGATGCTGACAGGCCCGGTCTGCGCGGGCGCTTCGGTCAATGTGCGTTCGTTCTGCGCCTCGACGGCGGGAACCACCGAAAAGAACGAAAGAAAGGTGGCTGCGGCTAGGATGGCTTTGCGGTTCGGCATTGGAAAACCCCCTCTTCGAACAATCTCACACTGTGTTGAAGATGAGAATAGCACTGACCGGCGAAATTGGGATGGCTTTGCCTGTCTTGCTTGAGGGAGGGTTACAAATTATTTGGAGCCTGCAAGAAGCCGCCAAGGCAAAGACGTGATCAAGACTCACGCTCGGCAATATCCGGCGCCTTTTATAGTCCGTTCGACTGCAAGGTCGCGGTTAGTTCTTGGGTTTCTGCCCGGCTGATTTCAAAATCGAGATCAGGTCGCTCATTCCCTCGGGCGAGGAATTGTAGAGCCAGAGAATATCCGGATTGTCGACCGTGAATTCCTTGCCGGGGCCTGAACCCATGTCGCGGCCGGGCGAGGTCGCGTCGGGCAGCTTGTCCTCGCCGGGTGCCAGCCCCTTGGCGGTTTCGTGTTTGGCGATGATCGCAGTCGCCGCAGCAAAGGCCTTTTCGTCATGTTGGCGCAGCGCTGCCAGCGACGGGTTTCGCGCCGCAAGCGCGTCCTCAGCCGGGCCGGAATAGGCAAGCCGGGGTATCTGCAGCGCCAGCAGAAGGCCGATCGACAAGGTTAGGAGCCAGGATTTCGTCATCGTCGTCAAATCCGTTATCAACCTGATGCGCCGCAATAGGGCATGCAGCACGACAATAGGGAGAGGCCGGAAGGATGGCAACGGCGCTCAGTGCCAATCGATTGGGAGGGTTGAAATCGACTGGCCAAGGCGCTTTCGCCCTTTTTTTATGCATGTCGTTAACCCGGAACCGCTGCACACTTCCGGGCGACATGCATTAGAGGATCTTCAATTGCTGCAGGCTAAGGCGCAGGTCGCGCAGCATCTCGCCGAAGATCTCCTCGATCATTCCCGTCGACCAGACGACCATGGTGCCGTAGGGCGAGCGCTTGCGCTGCATGAAGCCCGCCGTCTCGAAATCGATCAGCGTCTTGCGGCAGGTCTCGCTCGACATCACGGCGACCAGGAAACGGGCGAGATTGGACTGGTCGATCGCGCCGGCTTTCTCCGCCCAGTTCTGGATCAGCCGCGGCTTGGTGTCGGCGGTGAACATCGAGGCGAGCGCCCGATCCTGCGAGAGCCCCAGGCGCTGCAGCTTGGCCGGATCGCGGGTGAGCGAAACCACATAGTCATTGTGCAGGTCGGCGAAGCGTTCGATATCCTCGGCGGTGCTGATGCCGAAGACCTTCATCGAATAGAGGAACTCGGCCATCAGATAGGTCGGCTCCGAGCGCAGCTGCGCCAGATGCTTGTCGTCCTTGCTGGCCGAGGCCGCGCAGACGCGATCGGAGAAGTTGATCCTTGCCGCGCGAACCTGCTCCAGCAAGCTTATATCGAGCGCCAGTTCGTCACCGTTCCATTCCAGCATAAGCATTCCCTGCCGACAAATCTTCGAGACGATGTTCTTGTACTATCGCCGGTGCAGATCTCCAAATCGTTTGGAAAGCAACGGCTTGCTGAGAAGTCATATCTAGCCTACCATTTTTGAAAGGCATGACGGTCCTTGGGGGTCGAGGCAATGCGTAGTTTTGGGTCGCATATTTTGTTTGCCGCGACACTTGCGGTCGCCTCGCCGGTTTTCGCCAAAGACACGACGATCATAGAGCTTCGCGGCGGCGACGGCGCTCGTTCGGTGGGCATCATTTCTTCCAACGAGGAAGTCGAGGCATCCGGGCCGGCGGCGATCACCGTCGGTGACGACGGCACCATTTACATCCTCGACCAGAACAACGGCCGCGTGCTCGCCATCGACGCCGAACGCTCGCAGGCAGAGCCTGAGATCCTGCCGCTGCCGGAAAATGCCGCGCCGGAGGATCTCGCCGTCGTCCACAACGAACTCTACCTCTGGTCGGACGGTGTCATGCCGCTCGAGCGCTCCACCGATGCCGACGGCCGGTCGCAGACGCTGCGCGCCGTCGACGGCGGCGATGCCGACGACTACACCCGCTCGGTCTTCGCCTCGATGGGCTCGGTATCGCCCGGTCCGCTGAACAGCATCATCGACGAGATCGGCCGCAGCACCAGCCGGCCCGAGGCCCGCCCGCCGGTCATTCAGTATGTGCCGAGCCGCGGGCTCGGCGATATCGTCGCCGAGGTCTCGGCTGCTGCAAACGACAAGGCGGAAATCCTGCTGCGGCGCAGCAGCTCGGAGGAGAATTTCCTCTCGCTGCAGCTCGCCTCGGAAGGCCGCATCGGCACCGTCGAGCTTCTCGACATCGACACGACAGGCAGGCCCTATGCGCTGGTCGAACTCGTGCCTGCCGACCGGCCCGAGCGCACCGGCATGCTGGTGGTGCGCTTCACGCCGAATGGGGCGATGGACCGGGTCTACGATCTGCCGATCGAACCGGGAACGGTGTTCTCCAGGCGCTTCGTGGCAATCGGCCCGCGCGGCGACGTGCTCTATCTGCGCTCGCAGGAAAGCAGGGCGCAGGTGCTGCGGCTCGACGGCCGGGAGCCCGGCCGCAAGCTCGCCGCCGCCCTGCCCGCGAAACAGTTGAATGCCGGTAAGCCCGGCAAGACGCCGAAAGTGGCGATCGTGCCGAAATCGCGCAGCGACGTCATCGAGCGGGCCATCGGCTTCGAGACGCTGAACTGGCTGGTGACGCCGGCTGCTTACGGCAGGGATCCGGGTCCGGGCTGCGTCAACATGAATCGGCTGCGCCGTCCGATCTATCTGATCGGTAAGCGCGGCCAGACGGTCAAGGGTGTTCCCTATTGCTGGGGCTGCAAGACGCCGCTCGAGAATTTCATCGGCGGCGTCGAAAAGGGCCAGACCGCCGGCAATGTCTGCACCAAGAGCGCGCCGCAATCCAACGTCCTCGGCGTCGACTGCTCCGGTTTTGTCAGCGACGCCTGGGGCCTGAAGATGCATGTCTCGACGCGCGCCATCCCCGGGATCACCAAGCGGCTCTCCGACCCCTGGTCGATGCGGCCGGGCGACGCGCTGAACAAGCCGGGATCACATGTGCTGTTGTTCATGCGCTTCACCGACGACCGCAAGGTGGAAGTGATGGAGGCCTCGCCGAATGCCTGCAAGGGCCGCGTCTGCCGCAATACCTATTCGCTCGGCAGCCTGTTGATGCGCGGCTACCAGCCGGTGCGCTTCAAGGGCCTCGACGGCTGAACGCTCGGAGCCTCACGCCGCCGGCCCACTGCATAATTCCTTAAATCGGGATCGATTTTAGGAATTATGCAGCAATTCAAAGTGTTACAGCGTGTTTTTCGCGTCTTTTCAGAGGCGCGGCGCTGTCGACGCCAACCGCCGCTTCGCCATTGCCAAAAGCCCGTGTGCCGCGACGCTCTCGGCATAGTCCCGATAGGCGGGATCCCGGCTCAGCATGCGTTCTTCGGCGCGGGCGCGCATGACGTAGATAAGACTGACGATCGCCAGCATCCCTGCCCGGGCAAGCCCTTCCGCAAGGCCACTGGCGATGAAGCTCGGAGCCGCAAACAGCCACCAGGCGATGTTCTTCGAGACATAGGCCGGATGTTTGATGAAGCGATAGGGGCCTGATGTGATGATGCCGCGATGGGTAAGGTTGGAAAATCGCGGCCCGAAGGCGACAGTCGCCCAGACATAGATCACGGTGCAAAACAGCGTCGCGATGCTCCAGAGGATGAAGACTGCCGAACCTTCCTGGATCACGGTCTCCCAACCCGGCCCCTCGCCATAAGGCACGAAGGCGTGCGAGATCGCAGGGAAGAACGGCTCATAGCAGATGAGGCAGACAAGCCAGCCGAGTGCTGTCGTCTCCGTTGCTCTGACATGCCATCCGAAAAGCTTGAAGGTGGCGATATAACCGCCGGCGGCAAGCACGGTGTCGAGAAGAAAGGCAAGCCGCAACAGGCCTTCGAACCAGGCAGCCGAGAGCGGAGGAAATGCCCAGGCCGGTTTGTCGGCGAGATCGGAAAGCGCCGCCATGCCGCCTGAAAACATCAGCACGAGAAAGAAGCATTTGATTGTGAGCAGGCGCAATGCGAACAGCGCGTCCTCCTCGCGAAAATCCTGCATCAGCACCGCACGCCCGACCTGATTGAGATAATCGTCGGGCTCTTCGGCGACCAGATCGGTGACCACAACGTAGAGAATGGTGGCGCCGGCAAGCGCGATGAAGATCGGGATGGTCGTGTGGCCGGCCTCGATTATCCATTGGACTGCCGACGACTGTGTGAAAAACGGAAAGACCGAGCAGGCGATGACGACCACCCCAAAAAGCGCGGCGAGACCGACAAGTTTGGTTCCGATGCGCCGCCAGAAGATGGCGGGAGCCTCGTCTCGTCTCGCTCTCGATGCCCATCGCCAACGAGCAGCGAGCGTGCCATCGACGACGATCCACGCCAGGAGAAGGCAGAACACCGCAAACGCCATTGCCTTGCCGGGCTCAAGCTGCAGATAGGTCGGCAGCGCAATGCCGACGAGAACGCCGACAAGGGTTGCAGCCTGACTGACGAGAGGGCTCCCGGTCACGGTATCCCTGTCCTGCGATATCGGCACGCGCTCGGCTTTCTCGATCACATTGCCAGCTGGACGGAGCCCCGAGAGCGTATCCGTGTCGCCTGCGCTGCAAGCGCCAACGCTGCTTCATCCGTCAGCGGAGACACATCTTCCGGCAGCGAGACCATCGCAATATCGAGCTTGTCGTAATCGACCATGTAGTAACCCGATTCGGTTTCGATAACTGCCTCGGGCCTGATCGCCAGCAGATCCTGCGCCATCGTGCCGACGAACATCGGGCCGCCCCAGATGTAGCGGAAGGCATAGACCGGTATGCCCTGAGCCGAGGTGCCGAGCCGACGAATATCGGTCTTCAAGCGGCGATCGGACCAGCCCCCGCTGGAGCTCGAGGAACTGCTCGAACCAGAAGAACCGCTAGAGCCAGAGCCACCGCCCATGCCGCCGCCAGAGTTGGAATTCCCACCGGAACTGTTCTCAGAGCGGGCGAAAGCCGGTTGATTGCTCTTTGCCGCCACTTTTTTGACGGTGGGCGTGGGTTTCCTGGCAGGCGTGGCCGGCTCTTCAGTGGCGAACAGTGTTCTGGCGCCTGGGTCGAAGATGCAGCTCTGCAGGATTGCGCCTGAGCCTGCGATGAATGTCGAGCACAAGAGAATACGGATGATGAGCTTGCTGTTCATGTAGGGCGCCCCCAGACCGCCGTTTTAGAAGAGATCGTACCTCGGATTTCGCTTTACCCATGTCGCCTTGGCAAGTTGAACGAGCCTGTCGTCGAGCGACTTGGTCTTCGGAAGCGCCTTTTGCTCCTGAGTGGTCAACTCGGCAACGAAGGTTTTTTCCGCCTTCTTCTTTGCAGCACTAGGCAAGGTCTTGAGTGCCGCCTTTGCCTGGTTCTTCGGGTCGCCGCTGCCCGGCATGTTGATGGCGGTCGCCAGCGCGAAATAACGCGCCGCCGTTGCAAGGCTGTCAGCGTCCGCACCCTCTTCCTTCGCCAGCATGGCGCGGTCGAGCGCACCCCAATAGTCGCCGCGTTCCGCGCCCATCTCCAGCCACTTCACCGCTTCGGCTTTGTCCGCGGCAACGCCGACGCCGTCGCGGTACATGCGTCCGAGATTGGTTGGGGCATAGGGCTGACCGCCCTCTGCCGCCCGGGTGAAAAGGTCGAGCGCTTTCGGGAGATCCTCCGGAGCGCCTTTTCCGAAACGGTAGACGAGTGCAAGATTGTTCAGCGAATAGATGTCGTTGCGCTGGACGCCGGCTTCGTAGAAGCGGATAGCGCGCTCCGGGTCGGCCGGAACGTTGATGCCGTTCAGGAAGATATAACCGAGCTCGTTCATTGCATAAGTATGACCGAGATCGGCCGCCTGCAGCATCAGGCGTAACCCCAGTTGCTGGTCGCCCTTGGTGCCGCGACCGTAGTAGAGGGCCTTGCCGTAGCTGTGCAGGGCAAAGGGATCACCCTTGGCCGCACCACCCTTGGCGATCTCGCTTGCCTTGGCGGCGTCGCGTGGGACAGAGGCGCCGAACTCGTAAAGGCTCGACAGTTCATAGATCGCCCGGACATGCCCGGCATCCATCGCCTTCTTGATCGTCGCAAAAGCTGTTTTCGCGTCACGGTTGGCAAGCTGGGCTCGGCCGAGCTGATAAACAAAGCGCTCGACCTCGGGATAGGCCTTTATTGCCTCCGTGCAGGCGGGCAGTGCAACATTCGGGTCGATCTCGTTCGGCAGTTTGCCCGATGTCACGCCCTGCAGGTCGAGGGGGGCTGCGGCTGATGTGTCGCAGGCGTCGAGCACCGGTTTGAAGGTGACGGTCGCCGGCGGCAGGTCGTCATTGGCGGCTTGCAGCGTCAGGGCGTAAGGCTGGTTTTCCGTGCCGATCTGCGGCTCGTAGGAAAGGGCCGGAATATCGGCTGCTTCGAGCACGTGACCGAGCCCGATCACCCGGTCTCCGGCGCGCAACGTGCCCTTGTCGGGCAGCGCCGCGACCTTGAAGGTCATCTCCGCAACCGATGCCGGCACGACCGGCAGGCTGGCTTCAACAGGGCCGACGCCGATCGTCGTGCTCACGTCGCGCGGCAGTGTTTTCAGATAGGCGTCGGCATCGGCGAGCCGCACCTGCTTTTCCTGTTCGAGCTGGGCGAGCTTGGCGCCGGCATCCGCCGAGACGGTGATCGCGACGACGCCCTGCGTCGCCTGGCCATAGGGGTCGCTGACGGTATAGCCGATCAGACCGACGGTTCCGGCGGCAACACCTGATGAATCATAGGTCAGCGCCGTCAGTGCCGCGGCAGGCATCTTCGCGCCCTGCTCGACCGGCTTGCCGTCGAAGCTGAGCTTGCCCGTCTTTGGAAGCTGGTTGAGAGTGACGACCAGCGCCGAGCCGGTCTCGTCATGCGGTGGGGCGATCGACAATTTGGTCGTGGCCGCACCCTCCGGCACGCTTACCTGCTGCATCGATTCGACACTTGGCGGCGGCGGCGCCGGAATGAAATAGAAACTGTCCATCAGTGAGGAATTTTCCCAAGGGACCTGCTTGCCGCCGGTCATGGCGATCACATCACGGCGCACGTCGGTCAGCACCTGGCGGATTTCCTTGTTGGGTTCGCTCGCCCGCTTGATGAAGGATTCGGAATAGGGGCTCAGCGCCCCGGTGCCATCGAGCGCCACTTGACCCGGTTCTGTGGAAAAGGCGATCAGGCTGCCGAGGTCGCTATCGATACGCGCAAGTCCGCGTGTGGCGCCGACCGGTTCCAGCTTTTCCGCCATCCAGAACTTCTGGGCGTTGAAGGGATTGTTGCGGCAGGCGTCGAGGAAGATCAGTTGCACCCGCGAATTCTGCTTGAGATGGTTTAGAATGAGGTCGAGCGGCATGGTCTGCGTCTCGACGTCATAGGGCGTCTCCAGTGTCGCATCGACCGGTACAAGGAAATTCTGACCGCCCACCTGGATGCCGTGGCCCGAATAATAG
>NZ_JBFTQY010000090.1:0-23332 GCF_056399245.1 Rhizobium sp. 01N447_2 | reverse complement strand
CGGCAATGCCTCCTGAGCCCGCTTCACCAGGATCTTCGCGCGCCGATAATCGGGTGGCGCGTCGAGCCCGGCCATCTCGACCGTGCCGCCGACGCGGATGCCGCCCGCCGTCGGCGTGACCATGAAGGCGCGCGCCGGCCAGATGATCGAATGGCGCATCGAGATGCCAGGCTCCATGATCTGCGTGTGGTAGCCTCGCTCGGTTTCGAGCGGGATATGCTCCCGCAGCAGGGCGGAAAGCCGGGCGGTGAAGGCGCCGGCCGCGAGCACCACCCTGTCGGCCGCAATCGTGCGCCCATCTGCCAATCGAAGCGCGGAGATGCCGGCGTCGCCCTGCTCGAAATCGACGACATCACCCTGAACGATTCTGCCGCCGAGCCGCCCGAACCTTTCGGACAGCGCGAAGACAAGCCTGTAGGGATCCGCAATCGACCGGTTGTCGGGAAAAAGGACCGCCTTGCCGATCTTCGTCGTCAAAACAGGCTCGAGATCTCGGATGGCGTTGCCGCCAAGGATCTCGTGCCTGAAGCCGAAGCGCTCCAGGATTTCGATATGCTCCCGATCGGCTTTGAACTCGGCGTCATCGGTATAGAGGCTGAGGCACCCCTCGGCGGTCAGCATGTGCCCGAGTCCGGTCTCCTTCAGGAGCGCGTCCAGGTCTTCGTAGACGCGTCGGCACAGCACGGCGCCGGCTGCCTCCAGTTCCCGCAGCTTCGAGGGGCGGCTCGCAGCCAGGAACCGCAGGAACCAGGGCACCAGTTTCGGCAGGTAGCCGGGGCGGATGCGGACCGGACCCTCCGGATCGAGCAGCCATTTCGGCATCTGCGCCCAGATACCGGGACGCGAGGCCGGCATGAATTCGGTGACGGCGATGCTCGCCATATTGCCATAGGAAGCGCCGCGGCCCGGCGCCGCCTTGTCGAGCAAGGTGACGGTCTTTCCCCGGCGCTGCAGTTCATAGGCGATTGTGGTGCCGATAATGCCGGCGCCGACGACCACGATGGATGACACGGAGAACCTCACAATTTCAGTGGTTTCGGTGCGGCTTGGTCGCCCCGGAACTGTTACTAGTCGAGTGCTGCTACCAATTGAGGATCGGCTGCATCGCCGCTTTGAATTCGGCCTTCTCCTGCTCGGTCAGTTCGCCAAGCGGCGCGCGGCAGACACCGACCGGCGTGCCCTGGAGCTCGCAGCCATATTTGATCTTCTGGACGAACTTGCCGCTCTCGAGGATGTTCAGCGCTCTGTAGAGAACCGTCATCATCTCGCGGGCCTTTTCGAGGTCGCCGGAACGGAACGTCCGGTCGAGGTCGCAGCACGCTTTCGCCATGCAGTTGGCCGGACCGCAGATCCAGGAATCCGCGCCCCAGAACATGAAGTCGAGGGCGATATCGTCGGAACCCGAGACGAGGTCGATGCGACCCTTATAGCGCGAATGGATGTCGACGGCGCGCTGCAGAACGCCCGAGCTCTCCTTGATGCCGATCACCCGGCGATCGTCGGCGAGCGCATCCATCAAGTCGAAGGAGATCTCAATGCCGTCCTTCGGGGGATAGTTGTAGAGGATGAGATTGACATCAGTGGCGTCGAGCACGGCACGGTAATGCGCGAGCAGTTCGTCCTGCGTCGGACGTGTGTAGAAGGGTGTGGCGAGCAGAACCGTGTCATAGCCGATCTCCCTGGCGCGCGCCGTGTTCTCGATGACCTCGCGGGTGGCCGGCGCGTTGGTGCCGGCGATCAGTATCTCGTCGTCATTGGCGAAGTCCTTGACGAACTTGAGCACCTCTTCGCGCTCCTCGTTCGAGAGGGAGAAGTATTCGCCGGTCGAACCCATCGGCACCCAGCCCGTGACGCCGGCCGCGCGCAGCGCCGTCAGGTGCTTTTCGAACGCCTTGAAGTCGATCTTGTTGTTCGCGTCGAAGGGAGTGATAAGCGCGGGCATGACGCCGGAAAGTTTCATGGGGAATTCTCCTGTCTGGGAACGACTATCTTCAGATTGCGAGTTTCTTCAGGATCCGGCCTTCGACGAGCGAGACGGCCCGGGTCAGAGGAAAGGCGATCGCGAAGTAAATGAGGGCAACGACCGTCAGCACTTCGACGGGACGGGCAGTGTTGTTGGAGATGTTCTGACCGACGAACATCAGATCCGCCATGCCGACGGCGGAGACCAGGGCGCTCTCCTTGAAGAGACTGACGCAGTTCGACAGCAGCGTCGGGATTGCGCGCAGCACGGCCTGCGGCAGCACGACGTCCATCACCTGGCTCCTGCGCGGCAGGCCGAGGGCGACGCAGGCGTCCAGTTGTTCCTGGCCGATGGACTTGAGGCTTGCCCGGAAGGTCTCGCTGGTGATCGCCCCCATATAGAGCGTCAGCGCGATGACACCCGACGCCAGGTTCGAGAGTTCCACGCCGAGCAGCAGCGGCAGGCAGAAGAAGATCCAGAAGAGCTGGATAAGCACCGGCGTGCCGCGGAAGAACTCAACATATATGCTGGAGATTGCGCGAAGCGCGAGGTTGCGCGACGTTCTGAGGAGACCGACGAGAAAGCCGAGAGTGCATCCGAGCACGACGCAGATGACCGTCAGTTTGATCGTCATCCACAGGCCGAGCAGGAGTGCGTGTTCGAAACGCAGCAGGATCGAGAAGTCGAGCGTCATTCTGGCCTCCTAGCTGACAAGGATCTGGCGGCGGCGCTCAAGCAGGCCGACGATCTGGGTTATCGGGAAGGACACAGCGAAATAGATGAGAGCGACGACCGTGAAGGTTTCGATCGGGCGGTAGGTCTCGGTGGCCAGCGTCTTGCCTTGGTACATCAGGTCCTGGATGGCCACGATCGMGACCAGCGCGCTCTGCTGGAAGATGACGATACCGTTGGTCAGAAGCACCGGGATCGACGCGCGGAACGCCGTCGGGAAGACGATGTAGAGCACCCGCTGCAGCGGATTGAGGCCGAGCGCGATGCCGGCGTCGAGCTGTTCGCGCGGAACCGCCTGGATGGACGCCCGGTAGGCCTCGGCGTTGAACGCCATCAGATTGAGCCCAAGCGCCAGGATGCCCATCGTCACCGGGTCGAGGAAGACGTCGAACAGCATCGGCACGCAGTAGAATATCCAGACGATCTGGACGATGGCCGGCGTGCAGCGGAAGAATTCGACGAACAGCATGAACGGCAACCGCACCAACCGGTAGGGGCTCATGATCAGAAGGGCGAGCGCGAAGCCGAGCACGATGCCGATGACGTTCGCTGCAGCCGTCAGCTCCAGCGAAACCCACAGCCCCTGCAGAAGCGGAGCGATGGATACTGCATTGAAGTCGAACGTATAGTTCACGATGCTCTCCCTGCTGCTTGATGTGGCCTACTGCTTGATGTGGAAGACGCGGTCGATGAATTCCTTCGTCCGCTCCTCGCGTGGGGCGCCGAGCACCTGCTCGGGAGGGCCGTCCTCGACGACCACGCCGCCAGCGCAGAAGATGACGCGAGAGGCGATGTTCTTGGCGAACCACATGTCATGCGTCACGATCATCATCGGCATGTCCTGGGCGGCGAGCTGCAGGATGACCTGCTCCACCTCGCTGACGAGTTCCGGGTCCAGCGCCGAAGTGACCTCGTCGAACAGCATCAGCTTCGGGTCGAGCATCAGCGCGCGGGCGATCGCGACGCGCTGCTTCTGTCCGCCGGAAAGCTGGGCCGGATAGGCATTGGACTTGGCGCCGAGCCCGAACCGCTCGAGCAGCGCCTGGGCTCGGGCCGTAGCCTTTGCTTTGGTTTCTCCACGCACCTTGCAGGGAGCGAGAACCAGGTTCTGAATAACGTTGAGATGCGGAAACAGCGTGTAGTGCTGAAAGACCATGCCGATCGAACGGCGGACATTGGTGTCGATCTGGGTCTTCCGGCCCACGCCTTCGGAAGAAATATACGCCTTCCCGTCGAAATTGACCGACCCGCTGTCGATCTGCTCAAGCCCCATCATCACCCTGAGCAGCGTGCTCTTGCCGCCGCCGCTCGGACCGATGACGACGACGCGTTCGCCGGGCTTCATTTCGATATCGATGCCTTTCAGCACCTGAATGGCTCCGTTGCCATAGCTTTTGTGGAGCGCCTGCATTTTCACGAGGGGAAGACTGAAGGACGTGGTCATGCCAATCTCCGATGATCGAAGCTGGAGAGGGCCGGCGCGATCCTCGCACCGGCCCGGCGAGGTTACTTTGCGCCCTTGAGGACTTCGTCGACCGCCTTCTTGATCAGCTCATCGACGTGACCGGTCGCGACCTTTTCTTCGAGGAAGATATCGACCACTTCGACGTCAGCGGCCGAAAGATTGTGCGGCATGCCGAAAGCGACGCCCTGCTTGGCGAGCGCCGGCGTCGGGTTTATCGCCACCGCCCAGTCCGGGTTCGACTGGGTGAAGAGCTGGTTGGTGTCGGAGGCGTCGACCAGGATATCGGCACGCTTCGAGGTCACCGCCAGGCGGGTCTCGTCGTTGCCGGGAAGACGCATGATCGTGGCGTTCTTCACCGATGCGGAAATTGCCTTGTCCTGCGCCGTGCCGGACATGACGGCAAGCGTCACGCCTGCTTTGTCGATATCCACCACCGAAGCGGCACCGGCCGAAATTTTCGGGTTGTTTTTGTTATAGGCGAGCGAGATCTGGTACTCCATCGCCGGGATCGAGAACTGCACGGCCATGGCGCGCGTCGGCGTCCGGTTCAGCGCCAGCGAAAGGTCCCATTTGCCGGCCTGCAGGCCGGCGACGATATTGTCCCAGGTCGTATCGACGAATTCGGGTTTCACCTTCAGGACTTCGGCAAATTCCTTGCACAGATCGGCGAAGAAGCCGGAATATTCTCCGGTCGCCGGATCGCGCATGACATAGGGCGGAGCAACGGCGGCGCCGCAGCGCAACACGCCCGCCTTCTGCACACCCTGCCAATATCCCTCAGCGGTCTCAGCCCGTGCGACGGTGGCGGAAAGACCTCCCATGAGAGCGAGCGCGGGCAGCGCCCGCAGGGCGGACGTTATCAACTTCGAAAGCATCGGCATTCCTCTTTTGCTGTGCGCGAAATGCGCGGTTCCACTCGTCGGCTGTAGCCGTTTCTGTTATTTTCGTGTCGGCTTAGTGTCGACTGAGAAAGATATGTCAACAGCGTGTCGACAAAGTCAAGCGGAAAAATTACATTGCCGACACGCTGCTTTTCTGGCCCAATGTGACCCGCGTCGAGAGAAAGGGACCTAAGTGTCTGATGAATCGGAAGTGAAACGAATCCGCGGGACTGGCTGGAAGAACGTCTACGAAACGCTTCGCAACGAGATCCTGGCGCTCACTCTGCCGCCCGGTCAGCTTCTCGATGAGATGACGCTTGCCGAACGCTTCGACATGTCGCGCTCGCCGGTGCGCGAGGCCTTGATCCGGCTCGGCGCCGATGAGCTGGTCGTCACACTTTCGAACCGGAGCACGATCGTAGCGCCGATCGAAGTGGCGACGTTTCCCAAATATGTAGAGGCGCTCGACATCGCGCAGCGCATGAATACGCGGCTCGCCGCCGCGCTCAGAACCGAGGATGACCTGAAGATCATCACCAAGCGGCTGAAGTCGTTCGAAGCGGCTGTTAAAACCGGCAATCACCTGGCCATGTCGGAAGCCAACAAGGAATTCCACATGGCAATCGCCCATGCCGGAAAAAACCAATACCTGGCCTCGTTCTACGAGAAGCTGCTGTCACAGGGACAGCGCATGCTCCACCTGCATTTCGAATATCTGGAGCGAACCCACGAGGGCTATCTCCTGACCGACGAGCACACGCTCATGCTCAATGCCGTCAGGGACAAGAACGTGGAACTCGCCGACGAACTCGCCCACGCCCATACGCGCCAGTTCCAAGACAATTTCATCAATTTCATGCGCGAGAACTACACGACGGATGTCGCGTTGGGCCCGCTGCGGGCTGCGGAGTAATCACGTGACAGTCAAGACTATTGGATTCGTCGGCACCGGCGCGATTACCGAAGCGATGGTTCGCGGGCTTCTCACTGAGCCGGCCTATGCCTCCGAGATTCACGTATCTCCACGAAGCGCTCACATCGCCGCGACGCTGGCCGACGAATTCGCCGCCGTCAGAATTGCCAAGGACAATCAGGACGTCGTCGAGCGCAGCGACATGGTGTTCCTGGCAATACGGCCGCAGGTCGCCGAGGAGGTCGTGCGCGCGCTATCGTTCAGGGATAGCCAAATGGTCGTCAGCCTCGTTGCGGCGACGGAGCGCCAGGCCCTCTCCGAATGGATCGCCGCCGACGTGCATCTGGTGCAGGCGATCCCCCTGCCCTTCGTCGCCGGCCGGCAAGGCGTCACCGCCCTCTATCCGCCGGATACCACTGTCGCCGCGCTTTTCGATACGCTCGGAACGGCTGTCCAATGCCAGTCGAGGAAGGAATATGATCTTCTCGCAGCAGCGAGCGCAATGATGTCGACCTATTTCGGCATCATGGAGCAGGTTGCCGTCTGGCTGGAAAGAAGCGGCCTCGAAAAGGCGAAGGGACAGGCCTACATTGCCCCGCTCTTTGCAAGCCTCGCGCAGAAAGCGAACAGCCCCGGCAACGAACCGTTCAGCGCCCTGAGCCGCGAATTCGCGACCAAGGGCGGACTGAACGAGCAGGTTTTCTCCGACTTCGAGAAGAAGGGCGGCCTTGCCGCGCTGACCGCTGCACTCGACGGGGTGCTTGCCCGCATTGAGGGCAAGAACTAGAAAGTCGGCGGCGTGCAGGCGCTGATGACCTCGCAGGGCACCGGTCCGACGCAGCGGAAGCGGTGCGGGCGTCTGCTTTCGAAATAGTAGGCGTCGCCCGCTCCAAGGATACGCCGCTCGTCATCGACCGTCACCTCGAGCCTTCCTGATAGCACGATCCCGCCCTCTTCCCCCTCGTGAACAAGGGGAACCTTTCCGGTGTCGGCGCCCGGCTGGTAGCATTCCTTGAGGATTTGCAGGCTGCGCCCGAACAGGTTTTCCCCAACCTGTCTGTAGGAGATGGCGCCCTTGCCGATCTCCACCAGCTCCTCCGCCGCATAGAAGGCCTTCCTTGGACGCTCGGGCTCGAAGGCAAAGAATTCCGCCAGGCCGATGGGGATGCCGTCCAGAATTCGCTTCAAGGCCCCGACCGACGGGTTGGAGGCGTTCGATTCGATCAGCGAGATCGTCGAATTGGGCACTCCGGTGCGCTTGGCGAGCTCACGCTGGGAAAGCTTATGGGCGATGCGGAGATAGCGAAGACGGCTGCCGATATCGACTGACATGATGCGGTTCGTTTATGTTGTCCAGAATATCGAAAATCATACCCACTCATCCGTTTAAGTTCAATGGCTTGCACTGACGAAGAAAAGGACTTGTTTGAAAGAGAGAAATTGCCATTCTCGGCGCCACCCCAAAGGAGGCCAGGATGGACCAACTCAGCAAGACGAACGCACCCGTACTCGAAAATTTCTGGATGCCGTTCACTGCGAACCGGCAATTCAAGGCTACGCCGCGGCTTCTCGCTGCAGCCGAGGGAATGTACTACACCGACATCGACGGAAATCAGGTGCTTGACGGCACGGCCGGGCTCTGGTGCTGCAACGCCGGCCACGGCCGCAAGAAGATCGCCCATGCCGTCGAGCGACAGCTTGCAACGCTGGACTATGCACCGACCTTTCAAATGGGACATCCCATCGCCTTCGACTTCGCCTCGAAATTGGCTGCGAACGCGCCGGGCGGCCCGCAAGCCAAGCTCGACAGGATCTTCTTCACCGGCTCGGGCTCGGAATCGGTCGATACGGCGCTCAAGATCGCCATCGCCTATCAACGGGCGATCGGCCAGGGCACCCGCACGCGGATCATCGGGCGTGAGAAGGGATATCATGGCGTCGGGTTCGGCGGCATTTCCGTTGGCGGCCTCGTCAACAACCGGCGGGTCTTCCCGCAAATACCGGCCGACCATATGCGCCATACGCTCGACATCGGGCGCAATGCGTATTCGAAGGGCCTTCCCCCTCACGGCGTGGAACTGGCGGACGATCTCGAGCGCCTGGTGCAGTTGCACGGCGCCGAAACCATCGCAGCCGTCATCGTCGAGCCGATGTCGGGATCGGCAGGCGTCGTTCTGCCTGCGAAGGGCTATCTGGAGAAACTGCGCGCAACCGCCGACAAGCACGGAATCCTGCTGATCTTCGACGAGGTCATCACCGGCTTCGGGCGTCTCGGCACCCCTTTCGCAACCGACTACTTCGGCGTCGTGCCCGACCTGATCACTACGGCAAAAGGCATCACCAACGGCACGATCCCCATGGGCGCGGTCTTTGCCAGCCGAAAGGTCTATGACGGCCTGATGGTCGGACCTGATAACGCGATCGAACTCTTCCATGGCTACACCTATTCCGGCCATCCGGTCGCCTGCGCCGCCGGGCTCGCTACTCTGGAGATCTACGAGGAGGAAGGCCTGCTGACCCGCGCAGCCGATTTGGCCGAGTACTGGCAGGAGGCCCTCCATTCACTGAAAGGCCTGCCTCATGTCGTCGACATCCGCAATCTCGGACTGGTCGGCGCGGTCGAACTGGCTCCTCGTGACGGGTCACCGGGAAGCCGCGCCTATGAAATCTTCGTTGACTGCTTCAACAAGGGCCTGCTGATCCGGGTGACCGGCGACATTATCGCCCTCTCCCCGCCGCTCATTATCGAGAAAATCCAGATCGACACGATCGTTTCGACACTCGGTGATGCCCTGAAGCGCGCGGCATAGATCCGTATCCCGCGTGCCGCTCCCGTCGGCGATCGGATCTCTGGTCCATCGTCGACGGAACCATCCGGCAAACAGAGACGGAGTTCAGCGCTTCAAGGTCTGTGACGGCAACTGGCCGAAACGTTTCCTGTATTCGGCAGCAAACCGCCCCAGATGCGTAAAGCCCCATCTCAGCGCGACGTCGGCAATGCCTTGCTTGGCGTCGGATTCGAGCAAATCGCGATGGGCGGCAGCCATCCGAAGTTCCTGCAGATAGGCCATTGGGGTCGTATTCCTGAACTGGCGGAAACCCTGTTGCAAAGTCCGAACGCTGACCTTGGCGGCCATCGCGATATCGTTGAGCGAAATCGGCTCGGCGATGTGTTCCTGCATGAAGTCGATCGCCCACTTCACATGGCGTGGGGCCGGTGTCGGAGCAGTGAGCGCAAGCTCATTCGAATAGCGATTGGGGCAGGCCTCCAGAAGCAGATAGATCGCGGCGTCGCAGAGCGAGCTGGCGGCCAGCGGCGAGCGTTGCAGCGGTCCGTTGCCGCTGAGGCCGCGATGGAGGCTCGAGACAAGTTGCTGCAATACAAGCCCCGGACCGGTCGTCAGATCGATGTGAGGATGAAAATCGATATCGCCGCTGATCGTTCGTTCGAACATCTGCGTGAGGTGGCTGATGATCTTTGCCTGATCGACGAACAGGCCGAAATGACGGCGAGGCCCAAACAGGCGGGCGCCTGCGGCACGACCTGCCTCAAGGATCGTACCACGCGCGGGAACAGAGTATATTTGCTCCCGCATGCCGTCGAAGAATGCATTTCCCTCCATCGGCAGAAAAACGATCATCCTGTCGTTGATCGCCTCCCGCCTGATCAGGATCGTGCCTTCGTAGGTGCAGTCGGCTACGGTCACCTCTTCTCCCACGGAGACGAAATTGCAGCGGTATGCAATGGGCATATTGCCCTCCGCCACAACCTTGATCGGGGAGTTTGGCGTCGACAATATTTCCGAAAGCGCGTCCGGGTCTGTTCCGCTATGCGCCGTCTCCCGAAACGACATGCTCTGCGTCGCCAACTGCCGGGTGAGGCCGCCATTGTTATATATATGAGAACTAACGGACATTTTGGACCTCGATAGACGAGGCGCACAAGTGACGCCGGATTTGTGCAATCATGTTCATCCCTCTTTTGTGTTGCCCCGGGCGGTTTCAGCCGTAGCGGCTGATTGCGAGATCCCTCGCGTCGATTTCCGGCTGGCGGCCGCCGACGAGATCGCCGATGAGCCGCGCCGAACCGGTGCTCATCGTCCAGCCGAGCGTGCCGTGGCCRGTATTGAGGAAGAGACCGGCGACCTTTGTCGGGCCGATGACCGGCGTGCCATCAGGCGTCATCGGGCGCAGGCCGGACCAGAAGGAGGCCTTGGAAATATCGCCGCCGGGGAAGAGATCGGTGACCGAATGTTCCAGCGTGCTGCGGCGGGCCAGGCCGAGATCGTTGGTATAGCCTGATATTTCAGCCATGCCGCCGACGCGAATGCGGTCACCGAGCCGGGTGATCGCGATCTTGTAGGTCTCGTCCATGACGGTCGATTCCGGGGCGCGTGACGCATCGGTGATCGGGATGGTGAGCGAATAGCCCTTGACAGGATAGACCGGCGGCCGGATGCCGAGCGGCTTGAGCAGCAGCGGCGAATAGCTGCCGAGCGCGACCACCACCGCCTCCGCACTCATCCGCTCACGGTCGGTGATGACCCCCCGCACGCGGCCGGCCTCGACATCCAGCGCCTTGATCGTCGTCCCGTAAGCAAAACGGACACCGAGCGCCTCGGCTTTGGCCGCCAGCGCATTGGTGAACTTGAAGCAGTCGCCGGTTTCGTCCTTCGGCGTCAGCAGACCGCCGACGATCTTGTCGCGCACGTGGCTGAGCGCCGGTTCGAAGCGGACACAGCCGTCCCGGTCCAGCACCTCATAGGGAATGCCGTCGGCGGCCAGCGCCTTGACATCCTTTGCCGAGGCATCGAGCTGCTGCTGCGTGCGGAACAGCTGCAGGGTTCCCTGCATGCGTTCGTCATAGGCGATGCCGGTCTCGGCGCGAAGGTCGGCCAACGCGATGCGGCTGTAATCGGCAAGGCGCAGCATGCGGCTCTTGTTGATCGCGTAGCGCTCAGAGGTGCAGTTCGACAGCATCCTCGCCATCCAGGAGAGCATGGCCATGTCGAGTTTCGGGCGCAGGATGAGCGGCGCGTGCTTCATGAACAGCCACTTCATGGCCTTCATAGGGATGCCGGGCGCGGCCCATGGCGAGCAATAGCCGAAGGAGACTTCGCCGGCATTGGCAAAGCTGGTTTCCAGCGCCGGACCCGGCTGCCGGTCGACGACGGTGACGTCATGGCCGGCCTTGGCCAGTTGATAAGCGGATGTGACGCCGACGATGCCGGCTCCTAGAACGATGACTTTCATGATGTTCCCAATGATGGAGCCGCCGGCTCTTAGCGATATTGCCTGTCGTAACGATCGCCCAGGCCGGTTAGGATTTCGTAAGAAATGGTGTCGGCGTCGCGGGCAATGTCCTCGAGCGTCTGATGGCGGCCAAGCACTTCGACAAGGCTGCCGAAGGTCAGCGCCCCTTCGGGCAGTGCTGATATGTCGACGGTCGCACTGTCCATCGACACGCGGCCGACGATCGGCAGGCGGATGCCCTTGAAATAGACGGCGCCGCGATCGCTCAGGCATCGCGGCAGGCCATCGGCATAGCCGGCGGCAATGGTGGCGAGACGTGTTTCCCGTTGCGTGACATGCGCGCCGCCATAACCGACTTTCGCACCCGCCGCTACGGTGCGCGTCTGCACGACGGCGACATTGAGGCTGACGACCGGCTCCATCGGGTTCTTCTCGCCGGCGTTCGGAGCGCCGCCATAAAGCGCGATGCCGGGGCGGGCGAGTACGCCGTGATAGGCGTCGCCCAAGAAAACGCCGCCGGAATTGGCGAAGGAAATGTCGAAGCCGGAAAATTCGTCGGCGATGCGGGACATCTCGGTAAACTGTTCGCCGTTCTGCTCGCTGTCCATGTCATCGGCCGAAGCCAGATGGCTCATGATGAACAGGATTTCGACATTGGTGCCGTCCCGAAGGGCTGCCGCCAGCTCCGCTCGCTCCTCCCGGGGAAAGCCGAGCCGCGACATGCCAGTGTCGAATTGCAGGACGGCAGGTAGGCAGCGCTTCAGAATGCGCGCGGCCGCTGACCATTGCTGCCATTGCGCCAGCGAATTGAGAACCGGGACGATGCCCATCTCAGCACAGGCGGTTTCGTTGCCCGGCTGCAAACCGTTCAGCACGAAAATCTGAGCGTCCTGCGCAAGGGCCGGCCGGAGCCTCACGGCCTCGACAAATTGGGCGACGAAGAAATGCCTGCAACCTTCCCTGTAAAGCGTTCTCGCAACCCGCTCGGCGCCAAGGCCATAGGCATTGGCCTTGACGACGGCCCCCGCGCGGACCGGTGCCACCGTTGAGACGAGCTTGCGAAAGTTGCGGCCGAGGGCGCCAAGATCGATCGTCAGATAGCCCGTGGCTCCCTGCGCGGTCGTAGCGGTGCGTGTGCGGGAAACCAAAATATCGCTATCCATGTCCATCCCCTTTTTGATCTCAGGGAGTTTATGAAATAATGAGCGAAATTGCCTATCATTTAGCAGTTGATTATTGTTTGATTTGCTCATTAACCGCATAATCAACGAAAATTTGGAACGATCTCTCATGCCTGCTCTCGACGCGATCGATCGCAATATCCTGAGACTGCTGCGCCTCGATGCCCGCATGAGCAATGCCAAGCTTGCCGCGGAGATCGGTCTCTCTCCATCGGCCTGTCTCAGGCGCATTAAAATCATGGAAAAATCAGGCGTGATCCGCGGCTATACGGTGTTGGTCGACACCGGCAATGCGGATGAGATGATCGCCGTGATCATCAACATCACCCTCGAACGACAAACGGAKGACTATCTCGACCGCCTCGAGGCGGCGGTCCGCCGGCATCCAGAGATCCGGGAATGTTTTCTGATGACGGGCGGTTCGGACTACCTGCTGCGCGTGGAGGTTGCCAATGCTGGTGAGTTCGAGCGGATCCACAAAGAGATACTGTCGACCTTGCCCGGCGTTCTCAGGATTCATTCCAGCTTCTCGATCCGCAATGTTCTGGCGACGCGCACGAGGGGCAGGCGCTGAATCACGCTCACCACGTTTATATCAATTCGAGTGCCGTGGCCTTGGCGACCGCTTCGCTCGTCGTGGCGACGGTCAGCTTCCGCCGTGCCGAGGCGAGATAGAGCTGCACCGCGCTTGTCGAAATGCACAGGCGGGCGCAAATCTGCTTCGCCAGAAGGCCGTTGGCCGTCATTTCAAGACATTGCAGTTCGCGGCGCGACAATTGCGGAAAGTCCGTTATTTTTCTCATCCCCGACAGAACCATCGCCCTGTCGTGGAGATGGTGGGCAAGAAACTGGAGGTCGCGCATGCTGTCCATGCGAAACTGTCGCCAGTAGGCGTCGGGATGATTGGAGGTCACCGTAAACAGCGATCGCTCCCCGTGAGGTCCCCGCACCGGCAGGGTAACGCCTTGCCGGCCGACACCGAAGGCCATCGCCTCCTTAAAGAAGCCATAGGCCTGGCCTGAATCCCATTTAGACGCAGACCATTCCACGGGCAGGAAGCCGCGCAGGCCGAGGCGCACGACGGGATCGATGCTGAAGTAGTCCCGGTCAAGATATTGCTTCACCCACTCGGGCGGGTAGGTCAGCATCAGCAATGGATTGCTGGCCGTCGCCCCCGAGGAGCGTGTTACATGCAGAACCATGTGTGATATCGCATAGATGTGGCGGACTTCGTCCAGCGTCGTTTCGAGATCCCGCAATGTCGGCGATGCGGAGATTCGGTCCAGACAGTAGAAAAAACGAGAACTGCTCAGCATGAGATGGACTCGTGGTTGTGTGTTTTCCTGACTGCTCGCAGTGGTAACATTTCGCGATTGCCGAGAACAGCATATTTTATGGCAACCATGGCGCGATATGAAGAACAGGTTAAAGAGCTGGCGAGACCTATCCCACTGCTGGGCGGTGGGACAGCGACTGCGCTTACCGCATGCCGCCATCGACAAGGGCTCTGGCAGGATAGGGAGAGGCTTGCTCCAGAAGTCGGGACAGGTTGGCCCGAAGTGTTCGACAATTGTCCGCCGTGACATCCCATAAGCCAACATACAGCTTGCCGATCTCGGGCCGGGATCGGGCAAGCGGTGTCGGCCTCCAGCCGATCCTGCGGTACACCCCGACCATCGCGACATCATAGACGCCGACGATGCTTTCGATACCGGTGTCGAGCGCAAGATCACAAAGCCCTGAGAGCAGCTCGGTGGCGACTGTGCGCGATTGGTCTATGTGTCCGGCAAGCGGATGAAGGCAAAAGCGGGTACATTCCCAGGTCRTCGGGCTATCGACGTCGATAGGCTGATCAAAGAAATGCCGGAACTCGCTTTTGAGCATCGTCGCTCCTGTGGTCGGCAGCAGGCGCAGCGAACCCGTCAGCGTGCCGGAAGGTCGTTGCGTGACGAGATATACGGGATCTTCAGCCTCGTCGTATCTGTCCCTCTCCCATTGATCCCGGACATCGACCTGCCATCCCAGCCGATCGCGAAAAACGGCGGCGCGGGCTCGAAACATTTCATCGAAAGCACGTCGATCGGTCTCGAGCATGTCTTTGGTGAGTATCCGCAACATATCCGTCCCTCCTGATGTGCTGACGTTTCACAACAAGAGGTCGACCGGGAGCAATCTGGATATTTCACCAGGTTGACCGGTGCTTCGCTTTGCCTTCCCTTTCATAAGAAGGTTCTGATGTTCGTCGATCGAAAGCTCTTGGTAATTGCCAATTTTAACGCAACCAACGGGAGGATTCTTGATGACCCACGACATGGCACGCGGCAAACGTATTCGAGAGGCGATATCCCGGGGCAAGTTCCGGAAAGTTCACGCTCTGGCGGCCGAACTAGAGGTGTCCGTCGCCGCCGTCTCACGCTGGCAGAATGGCGGTCATACCTCGCTGGAAAGCGCCTGCGCGCTCGCCGACCTGCTGGATGTCTCCCTCGACTGGCTGCTGCTCGGGCGAGGCACCATGGACTGGCATAGGAACAGCGCGATCTCCGCCACGGAATTGCAAATGGTTCTGGCGTTGCGCAACCGGTCTGCGGCAACACGGTCCAATCTCGTTGGGCTGGTCGAATCCATCCCTCCGGAGCACCCGTAACGCCAAGCGCAATTCGGTGAGATTTTTTGACCTGAGATCAACATCTTTAGGTTGATAAAAATCTGATCGTCGACGATCTTTCTAGTTAAAGCTTCAACGGCGGCACAACAGGGAGGCCAGCCCGCCCTGCCCTCGCCGCCGCAGAGACCTTGTTTTCACTCTCGACGAAGAAGGCTCGTTGGCGTCGGCTTTTGACGTGAAACTATAAATACGCTGCGCGGAAATTGTCGAAAAACGCATCGCCACCCATTCGGCCGCAATATTTCTCCCATCCGGGTCCGGAATATTTTCTCGATCTGGTCCCGGCAAGTCTCAACCGATTTTGGAGTCAGCCAATGACAGTTGCGCTTTGGAGTCAGTCAATAACAGGTGCGAACCCCGCCCATATCGGCGCCAATACGCCTGCAGTCAAACCGCGGCCTGCCTTCGCGCAGACCGACCTGGTCGCATTGTCGCGCTATTTTTCTCTTCTGATGATGCGCAACATCACAAGCGATGGCTATGTCATCGAGGATCCGGCATCGCCCGGCGTGTTTTCGGCCCCGGGCTGCGTCATCGCCGCACCCTCCTATCCAGCGAACACGCCGGGTGTCGACCAAGACTATGTTTTCAACTGGGTTCGCGATGGAGCCATTACGGCCATCGAGATCGCACTCGCCGGCTTGCTGCCTGTTCCGGGCGGGGTTTTGCCGAGCCTGGTCGACTACGTGAACTTCGCCGCGCTCTGTCAGGGGAATGCCAAGAATTCCGCGACCGTCACACTTGGCCACGCCTGCTTCACCATCACTGGCGAGGTTCGTCCGTGGTCTGAGCAGAACGACGGGCCGGCCATTCAGTCGATTGCGATCTTGACCTTGTTCGATCAGTTGGATGGTGCCACGCAGACGATCGCCAAACAATTGGTCGAGGCCAACCTCTCTTATCTTCTCGAAGTTTACCAGAACAAGACCACAAATCTCTGGGAGGAATATGAGGGCTATTCCTTTTTCGCAAGAGCCGTACAGCTGCGCTTTTTCCGGGAAATTTCCACAAACACGATCGGTATTGCGGTGCCTGCCGGGGTGGCCGATGCCATCTCCTGGCTGGAAAGCCAGCTGGCCACACACTGGAACGGGCAGCTCTATGTGAGCATTCTGGATGCCGCGGAGCAAGCCGGTTACGACGCGAACATCGATATCGTCTCTTCGGTCTGCTATGGCGGGATCGAGCCGACCGATACCAAGCTTCTGGCAACGGCCGCCATCCTGCGGCACCAGTGGGCCGATCCTTCGTCTTCGAACTATTACCCGATCAATGGCGCCGACGCGGCCGAAGGGCTCGGACCACTCTTCGGGCGCTATCCAGGCGACCATTACGATGGCGACGTGGCGGCTCCGGTGGTCGGCGGGCATCCCTGGGCTCTATGCACTGCCAACTTCGCCGAGTTTCAATATCGGCTTGCCAATGCCATCGAGGCCAACGGCGCCATCCCCCTCGATCAGTTCTCCGAACCCTTCTTCGCGGAACTGGGACTTGGTGCATCCAGCAGCACCGCAGACGCGTCAGCTGCCTTGCGGGCTTCGTCTGACGTCATGCTGCGCGCCATCGTCTATCACAGCGATCACTATGAACTGAGCGAACAGTTCGATGGAACCGTTGGCTATGAGAAAAGCGTCCGGAATCTGACCTGGAGCTACGCCTCCTTTCTCTCGGCAGTCAGAGCCCGCTCCGCCGCCGCCCCGGCCGCCAAGTCCAAACCCCGAAACTCCCGCGGCCCGAAATCATGACGATTCAGGCCGGACGGCCTGAAATCTCGATTGAGTCCAGAACCGCATGATCCGCAAAGCCTGATGCGGCTTTCCGGGAATAATGGAGGACCAAAGTGCTTTTTCCCCTCGAATCCGCGATAAAAGCCGATGCCGAAACCGTCGCAGCGTCTGACGACTACGATATCGTGATCGTCGGCAGCGGCATTTCCGGAGCAATCATTGCCAAGCAGGCTGCGGAGGCGGGCAAGCGTGTCCTTATCGTTGAAGCTGGAACCGGTGCCAACAGCACGTTGGCAGGCTATGACGATCTGCTGACGACTTTCTATTCGGCAGCCTCCAAGGACAACCAGTCGCCCTTTCCGCTGAATGCGAACGCGGCCATGCCCCGCAGCCCGCAGCTTCGCAAGCTGCGGGCGGGGGAAACCGATAGCTCGACCTATATCGTTCAATCCGGCCCTTATGTCAGCGATACGACATATACCCGTATTTTCGGCGGAACGACCATGCACTGGGAGGCGAAAACGCCCCGCCTGCTTCGCTCGGATTTCAAGACGCGCACCATTTTCGGCCAAGGGTTGGACTGGCCGCTGAGCTTTGAGGAAATCGAGGATGATTACCGCCTGGCCGAGCGGGAAATCGGCGTATCGGCCAATGTCGAAGATCAGCAATATCTGGGGCAGACCTTCCCGGGCGACTATGTCTTTCCCATGCGCGGCCTGCCGCTTTCCTATCTGGATCAGCAGGTCAACAAGGGCATCGAAGGCACCAGTGTCGAACTTTACGACAAGACCTATCCCCTGAAGGTCAGGCCCTATCCGCAGGGGCGCAACAGCATACCAAACCCGGCCTATGACGGTGGGAAGGGCTACCGTCCCATCGGCGCCGTCGATACGCATCAGGTCGAAGAGGGCGGTCGCTGCCAGGGCAACACCAATTGCGTACCGCTCTGTCCCGTGCAAGCGCGCTACCACTCCGGCAAAACGCTTGCCAAGGCGTTCGCGGTAAACGGAAAAAGGGGCGAGCGGCTTGTCGAACTGTTGCCGCAGGCGGTCGCATCGAAGGTCAACATCGATCCGGATAGCGGGAAAGTCCGCTCTCTCGAGGTCAAGATTTACAAGGACCCGGCCTCACCGGCCCACGAGACCATCACCGTGAAGGGCAAGGTTTTCGTGCTTGCGGCAGGCGCCATCGAAACGGCGCGTCTTATCCTGGCCTCCGGCCTGCGCAGCACCAGCGGTCTTGTCGGGCGCAATCTGATGGACCACGCCTATCTGCTGAACTGGGCGCTGATGCCGGAAATCTGCGGCACGATGCGCGGAACCAGTTCGACGGGCGGTATCGTGGACCTGCGGGACGGCCCTTTCCGGGAAAGGCAGGCCGCCTTCGCCATCGATATCCATAACGACGGCTGGGGTTGGGCCACGGGTGCGCCGACCACCGACCTTCTCGAACTGGTGGATGATCGCAACCTCTACGGGGCGGATCTTCGGCGCGGCATGATCGACCAAGTTTCGCGGCAGTTGCTGCTGGCATTCATGATCGAGGTCATGCCCGTCGAAAGCAACCGCATCGCGGTGGATCCGCAATATACCGATGCTCTGGGCAACATGCGGCCCATCCTGTCCTTCACGGTTCCGGAATATACCATGAAGGGTGCCGCCTATGGCCGCCAGTTTGCGCGCACCGTCTTTACGCGTCTGGGCGCGCAGGATCATACCCATTACGACCCCAGCGATTTCGGCTATGTGGCCTATGAGGGGCAAGGCTATGCGATCCGCGGCGGCAATCATCTGGCCGGCACCCACATCATGGGAACGACGAAGACCAATTCCGTCGTGGACAAGAACCAGCGCAGCTGGGACCACGAAAACCTCTATCTGGTGGGCGGCGGCAGCATGCCGACGATCGGCACGGCCAATGTCACCTTGACGCTGGCCGCCATGTGCTTCCGAAGCGGCCGCGACATTCTGAAGTCTCTGCATTGAACGAAGACCGGCATCCGCTGCGCGGAACGAACCGATTGGCTCGATGCAAGCGACACGAAGCCGACCTGTGCACCCAACTTATCTTTCATGGAGCCTGAGCATGGATTCCTCCAGTATTAAGACGCTCGATGAGCTGAAAGAGTTTCTCTACCGGGCGATGCAGCTCGAACATGCGACGATTCCGCCGTATCTGACGGCGCTTTACTCGATCAAGCCCGGCGTCAACCAGGATGCGACCCAGGTTCTGCGCGTGATCGTCGTGGAAGAAATGCTGCATCTGACCATCGCGGCCAATATTCTCAATGCCATCGGCGGCACACCGGATCTTGTCAGGCCGGATTTCGTAGCCCGCTATCCCGCCGCCCTGCCGGACGGTGAGACCGATTTCAAGGTCAGCATCCAGGCTTTCGGCCGTGAGGCGCTGGCGACTTTCCTGAAAATCGAGCGTCCGGCCCAGCGTCCTGAACACCTCGTCGGCAAGGGCCTGATACATCGCAAAACTCCCCCTGATATCACCGCGCTTGCCAGCGATCCGAGGCATGAGGACCTCCATTTCTTCAGTATCGGCGAGTTCTACTCGACCATCGCGGAAGGCATCAAATACCTGGAGGCCGAAGCGCATGGGGCGGGCACAACCATCTTTACCGGCGACAGGTCGCGCCAGATCACCTCGGAATATTATTACTCCGGCGGCGGCGAGCTGTTTCCCGTGACCGATCTGAAAAGCGCCTTGRAAGCCATCGATTTGATCATCGAACAGGGCGAGGGCGACGGTGGCGGTATCTACGACGATGACGACCACGAACTGGCCCATTACTACCGTTTCGAGGAACTGGTCAAAGGCCGCTACTACCAGAAGGGCGACCAGCCCGGCCACCCCTCAGGTCCGCAGTTGCAGGTCGATTGGGAAGGCGCCTATCCGATAAAAGAGAACCTGAAAGTGGGGGACATATGCGAAGGCTCGGAACTGCGTGAGGCGGCGATCGCCTTCAACACGCGCTATGGCGAATTTCTCCAGCTCTTGACGCGTGCCTATAACGGCCAGCCGAACTTGCTGCTGGAAGCCGTTCCGATGATGTTCGAATTCCGCAACATGATCCTCGAACTCATCCGCAATCCCCTGCCGAGGCATCCCGACAAGAACGGCAGCCCCACCTATGAGATCCCCGGCAATATCAAACAGCCAGCCGTCACCCGGCAGGCGGAGGCGAACGCATGAGCCGCCGTTTCGAGGCATTTCTGAGTCTCTCCGTCGAATTGACGGCCTTCTCCCAGTTCGATCTTCTGGGAACGGGCCTGGCGGAACGCTATCTCGCCACGCTCGACAAGGTGGTCGGCAGCGAGATCGCCGACGCGCTGCTGGCCGCCTTCGCCGCCCTGCCACCGCCCGAAGGTGAGGCCCGTATCCAGGCGGTGCGCACGACCATTCTGGGCAATGAATTGCTGGGAGACGTGGCCCGCGCGCTGATCAAGCTCTGGTATTCCGGCACCTGGTTCGAGCTGTCCTCCGCCTGGACGGAGCGCTTTGGCCCCAGGCCTGCGAATATCACCTTCGTCGTTTCTCCCGATGCTTATGTCGAGGGTTTGCTCTGGAAGGCGATCGGAGCCCACCCCGCAGGCGCCAAGGGTCCGGGTTTCGGCTCCTGGGCCTTTCCACCGAAAATTCCGGCTTTTCCGGCTMTCGATTCCAAAACCTGACCTGACGCCACTTCCGTTTGTCTTCAAAGAACTGGATCATTGCCATGACGACATATCTGCATCGACTGACGCCCGCCAAGGTCTGGCTCGGTGTCATCCCCACGCTCTGGTGGAATGACGATTTCATCAACATCGACATCGGCATCCCCTACGAGCAGGCTCTGAGTGAAATGGCGCTCGCCGGCTATGTCGGATGTGGCGTCGGCCATAAGTATCCGACTGACCCGAAAATATTGCGGCCTGTCCTCGAACTCAGGGGATTGCGGATTTCCGAGCCTTGGGTCAGCACTTACTTCACCATCAAGGCGATGAATCGTCATACGCTCGAAAACGTCGATGCTCAGCTCGACTTCCTCGAAGCCATGGAAGGCGGCAGCGACGATCCGCGCAGGGCCGATCTGGTCGTCTCCGAGTTTGGCGGAGCGGTCAATCCGCTTCCGGTCGCCCTGTTTCCGAATTGCCCCGATTTCTCCGAGGAACAGTGGAAACACCTGATCGAAGGCTTGCATGCGGCGGGAGAGAAAGCCAAGGCCCGTAACCGCCGGCTCTGCTATCACCCGCATCTCGGAACCGGGGTGATGAAGACGGAAGCGATCCACCGGCTCATGGACGAGACGGATCCTGGCCTGGTCAACATGCTTCTCGATACCGCGCACCAGGCGGCTGCCGGTGTCGATCCGCTGGCGCTGGCCAGAAAATACGCCCACCGCATCAAGCATGTTCACCTGAAGGACTTTCGCGCCGAGGTGGTCAGGGACATTCACACCGGAGGATTGTCCTTCCAGCAAGGTATCGAGGCGGGGATCTTCACTGTCCCGGGTGACGGCTCCATAGAGACCTTTCCGGAAATCCTCGATGCTTTGGCCGAGGCGGATTTCGCCGGTTGGATATGCGTCGAAGCAGAGCAGGACCCGGCCAAGGCCAATCCGCTGCAATACGCGAAAATGGGCCGCGAATATCTGCGCAAGCTGCTCGGATGGTAGCCCCGGCGCGGGCTGTTTGTTCAGCCCGATGGCGATGTGGAGGAGGCCGGGAGGGATCTCGCCTCGTGACAATGCCGGGCGAGACATCATCCTGAACCACGCATGACTGGATAGTGACAGCTGGAGCGATGAAGATGGAAGAGGCACGCAGACGGGATATATATTTCAGCTTCTTTATGTTTACAGCGGATTTGAGGCCGAATGACGCGGGCTATACCCAGGTTCTCGTCAGGCATCTGAAAGCTCTTACCGAGATCGGCTACACCGGCTTCGATGTGCATATCGCCCCAGGACCGGCCCATGTCGGTCATCACACCGAGGTCGAAAGCTATATCAGCCTCAAGAGGGCGTTCGATCAGGCGGGCTTCCGGGATGTGAAGTTCACAACCAATGTGGGGACCACGCGAACCTTCGATCCGACCTCGCCCTACGAGGAACAGCGCAAGCAGGCGTTGTCCTATCTCAAATCCCGCGTCGACATCACCTCGGTGCTGGGCGGGGAGAATACGATCATGTCAGGGCCGTTCCTGTACCCCTACGGTATCTTTCCGCTGACGGATGACGGTGAAGGAATCTGGAGCGACGCGCTTCAGGATTGGATGAAGCCACGATACGCGGCGGCGGCCTCCATCTTCCGGGAACTGGCGCAATATTCTGCAGAGAAGAGGGTGAAGCTCGCCATCGAACCCGTCAAGAATTGGGAAACGCCCGGGCCGACCATGGTCTCCGAAGCGCTGGATTTTCTCGAAAGCGCCGACATTGCGGTCTGTGGCGTCACGATCGATACCGCCCAGGTCGTGATGGAAAGCCAGGGCCCGGCAATCTTCAAGAAAAATGTCGCCCGAGCCATACAGCAGAGCCGACTGAATTACGTTCATATCTCAGCGCCGGACCGGGGCGCTGTTAGAGATAGCTGGATTCCCTGGGAGATTATGCTGGACGAAATCGAGCCGGTCTATTCCGGCCCCTATCTCGTTGAAGTCTTTAATGCGATTCCACCCTTCGAGAGCTCGATKAGAATGACGCGCAGACGCTTCTGGCGGCCCGGTGAGGACGCGCCGGAGGCGGGCGTCGACAGCGCCTACGAGGTTGCGCGCGCCGCCCTAGAGACATTGGAGGAAAAGATCGCGTCCCACGGCCGTCGATCTCATCCGTGATGGCGCTCGGGCGCACATGCTGGAAACAACCCGGGAATGCTGGCCAGGAATGTTGGGGAGCCCTCATCTCCGCCGTGCCCGGGTGAACGTCAAACCTCAGCAAACGACCTTCAATCAGGGAGATACCTATGGTCACGCAATTGCCGGATCCCATTAAAATCGTCAGGCGAGCAGGCGATGTCCGTATTCATACTTTCATTTCAGCTTTCACGGATGACAACATCGCCAATGCAACGCACATAATCGAAAGCAGGAACAAGCTTGTTCTTGTCGATGGCCAATTCCTCGTTCCCTATGCGCTGCAATTCAGGGAATATGCCAACAGTATCGGCAAGGAGATCGACCGGATTTACCTGTCGCACAGGCACCCCGACCACTGGTTTGGCCTGGGAGCCGCATTCAGCGACATTCCGATTTATGCATTGCCGGAAACGAAAGAGTTCCTGAAGCAGCACGGGCAAGATTCCCTGAATGACCATTGGAAAATGGGCAATCTCGCTCCGAAGAGCCTGATAATTCCCGAAAAAACTGTCCGCGCCGGCGCGGAAGTCATCGACGGAGTCAAATACGTCTTTGATGAAGTCGTTGATACGGAGATCGATTTTCTCCTCACCATAGGTCTTCCGGACGTGGGCGTTTTTATTGCGCAAGCCCTGATCTCCAGCGGAACGCACCTTTATCTGACGAAATACATGGAGCATTGGATTGGAATTTTGCAGGGTATGCTGC
>NZ_JBFTQY010000089.1:0-29333 GCF_056399245.1 Rhizobium sp. 01N447_2 | reverse complement strand
GTTATAGGCGGTGAGCTTGGCGCCGACCGGGACATTGGGGTCGGTGGCGTTTTCGGTGACGACGTAGTCGAGCGCGAATTTCGAGCCCTCCGGTGCCTTCACCCATTGCGTTCCGATGATTGGTCCAGGAGAGACGTTGGCGACGGGGCCGCTGGTGAAGTCGACCTTGCCGGCAATCGTGGTGGTCTTCAGCGTGCTGATCGCCTTGGCGACGGCCTCCTTGCTCTTGACGTCGGTGCTGGCCTTCAACGCATCGAAGCCGGCGTCGAGAAGCGCAAGGCTGGCGCCGAGCTGCTGCGTCCACTGCTTGCCGCTTGCCGTCTCATAGCCGTCGGCGAGTTCGGTGCCGGAGACGCCGGTCAGCGTGGATTTGTAGGGGAAAGCCTTGTGCCAATAGGCGGCGCTGCCGATGTTCAGGCCGAGGTCGCCGAGCGCCTCGATGTCGGAGGGAAACAGGCCGGTCTTGGCGATCTGGCAGATCTTGATCTGCTGGGTAAGGCCCTGCTGTGCGGCCTGACGCCAGAAGGCGGCAAAATCAGGCGGTATCGGGAACGAGTTGAAGATCTCCACGCCCTCCTGCCTGAAGAGAGCGATCTGCGCGGTAAAGTCGGTGGTTCCGGTTTCATAGGCTCCGGGATCGACGATGGTGAAGCCGGCCTTGGCGAGCGCCGGCGCCAGATGGGTGCGGATCGCATTGCCGTCGGCGTCGTTGGGATACATGACGCCGACCTTCTTGTTGGTCTCGATCAGGTTCCACTGCGAAACATAGGCCTTGTGGAACTCTTCGACGCCGAAGCCGAAATGATAGGTCCACTTGAACGGCGAGGGCGCGCCCGGCTTGGCGCCGCGGCCGAAATACCAGGCTTCCCAGGGCATGACCGTCGAGAGGCAGGGAATGCCGGCCGCTTCGCAGGCATCGGCCACCGGATTGATGKTTTCGGGCGTCGAGACGGCGAGCATCAGGTCGATCGCCTGGTTGTTGATCAGGTCCTTCGCCAACTGGCCGGCACGCGAGGGATCGGACTGGGTGTCCTGGTCGAGGATCTCAACCTTCCAGGTCTTGCCGCCTGCCTGCAGGCCGTTCGCCAGCGCCTTGCGCGCCAGTTCCAGCACGTAGCCGTCCGTCTCGCCGAAGCCGCCGAGAGGGCCGGTGCGCGGGCTGATGAAGCCGACCTTCAACGTATCGCCGCTCTCAGCGAAGGCCGTGCGGCCGGAAAGCGCCAGCGCCGCGCCGCCCGCCACGGTCGATGCGATGAAAGACCGGCGGCTCAGCGATGCCGTGTTGAATTTACCGCTGCGGAAAATGCCGTTCATGAATCATTCCTCCCTCTTGATCGGGCCTCCCAGCCCGTTCCCATTGTTCATTTCGGCCGATCTCAATTCAGATCGGGTAGTGCCGTTTTCCCGAGGCCATGGTGATCCATCTGAGCTCGGTGAATTCATCGATCGCGGCCTTGCCGCCGAAGCGGCCGTAGCCGCTTGATTTGACGCCGCCGAAGGGCATTTGCGGCTCGTCGGAGACGGTGGCTTCGTTGATGTGGCAGATGCCGGATTCGAGCCGCATGGCGACGGCAAGTGCTGCATTGACGTCGGCGCTGAAGACGGCGGCCGACAACCCGTATTCATTGTCGTTGGCAACCGTCACGGCCTCGTCGACGCTGCCGACCCGGATGATCGCGGCGACCGGTCCAAAACTCTCCTCGCGGTAGAGGCGCATGGCAGGCGTCACGTGATCGATGACGGTCGCGTCCATCAGCGTGTCGTTGGCCTGGCCGCCGCAGACGAGCACCGCGCCCTTTTGCAGGGCATCATCGACGAGCGACCGGACGCGTCGGACGGCCTCAGTGTTGATCAGCGTGCCGAGCGGCGTGTTGCCGTCCGTAGGATTGCCGGCGACGAGGGTTGCCGCTTTCGTGCGGAATTTGCCGACAAAGCCGTCGGCGATCTCGTCCATCAGGATGATCCGTTCGGTCGACATGCAGATCTGGCCCTGGTTCATGAACGCGCCGAAGGCGGCAGCACTGACGGCCTCGTCGATATCGGCGTCGGCAAGGACGATGAACGGCGCCTTGCCGCCGAGTTCGAGCAGGCAGCGCTTGAGATGCCTTGCCGCGGACTCGGCAATGATCCGGCCGACACGGGTGGAGCCGGTGAAGTTGATGCGGCGCACCGCGGGATGGGCGATCAGGGCGTCGACGACAGCGGCGGCATCGCTCGGCGCATTGGAAACGACATTGATGACGCCGCGCGGAAAGCCGGCGTCACACAGAATGTCGCCGATCAGGCCATGGGTCTTCGGGCAGAGTTCGGAAGCCTTGAGGACGACGGTGTTACCGCAGGCAAGCGGCATGGCAACGGCGCGGGTGCCGAGAATAATAGGTGCATTCCAGGGGGCAATGCCGACGCAGACGCCTGCCGGCTGGCGGACCGCCATGGCGAGGCTTCCCGGAATGCCTGAAGGAATGAGCTCGCCTGATATTTGCGTGGTCATCGCCGCCGCCTCTCGAAGAATATCCGCGCCGAGGCCGCAATTGATCGCCGCCCATTGCGCGGTGGCGCCGGTTTCGCCGGTCATGGCGGCAACGAGTTCGGATGTGCGGGCCTCCAGGATGTCGGCTGCGGCATTCAGAAGCCTGCGCCGTTCGCCCGGGCCGGTCTGCGACCAGTCCGGAAAGGCTGCTGCAGCCGCATTGGCTGCCCTCGTCATGTCGGCAACGGATCCTGCCGAGGCGATCGTTGCGACGTCGCCGGTCAACGGATCGATGCGTTCGAAGGTGGCCCCTTCGGAAGCGTCCATCGCCTCGTTGTTGATCATCAGCTTTGCCGCGAACACTGTTCCACCCAATTCGCCATGTGTTGGTGCCACGCATTGGCGCCACGTGTTGGCGCCACATGCCGGTTTGCGTTGTTGCCATGGGAGAAAACGAGCGGACGCGGCGCCACGAGGGCTGCCTCACCGTTCCTGCATCTGTTGAAGTGCCTCCTCCCAAAGGCTGATGGGGATAAGGTTACGCCGATCGAGTGCGGATGGAATGCGATTTATTGGGTTAATATTGTAATTATCCGGCGATTACCGCATTGTTTGCTGCGGGAATGGAGGAAAAGCGTTGGCAACGGACGGGGGGATTCATCACTATGCCAGGGGCGAGTGGCACGGGCCGTCACTGTCGCACCGGCGCATCCGTTTTCAAAAAGGACTGTATGCCGATTTCCACCATTTCCTTCTGCTCGGGGAGGGGAGCGGGGAGCTTCACTTCGACAATGGCGAGCATCGGCCGCTGCACGGACCGTTGCTTGCCTTCCTGCCGCCGCAGGCGCGATGYGACCTGTCGATATCAGCCGGAACCGCGGCTCATCTGGTCGGCGCTTCGCCGCAGATCATGGTTGATGCGATCGGCGACAAGGTGGAATCCTATTCGCTGCGCATCTTCACCGAACAGCGCAAGCTGGTCGAGGCACTGGATCCGTTGGCAGTGGCCGAAATCAGCCCGCTGATTTCTGGTTTCGTGCGGGAACTCGGCGATCCCTCCCGCTCCTCCTGGATGGTCGCATCCGCTTATATCAGGCTTATCCTGATGGCGCTTTGGCGTGGGTCCGATGGCGAAAGAAGCGAGCAGCGCGGGCAGGGCGAAGTGGGATCGATTCTGCAGAGATATCGGCAACTGGTCGAGGCCGGCTTCCGCCAGCACCGGCCGATCAGCGACTATGCCGCGGAATTGGGCGTCACGGCCGACCGGCTGCATTCCATCTGCCAAAGGGCGCTCGGCCGCTCGCCGATCCAGCTGCTGCACGAGCGCGTGGTGCAGGAGGCAAAGCTGAGATTGGAGCGGTCGGCCCGCAATATCCAGGAAATCTCCGACAGCCTCGGCTTTCGTGACCCGACCTATTTCAGCCATTTCTTCAAGCGCAAGACCGGGCTTTCGCCCGCCGGCTACCGCGAGATCGCCCGCGCTTCAGCCGGCTCGGAAAACAGCATGCTGTCATCGGGCTATGCCGATTGGCCTTAGGTTCAGAACTCGTCGATCAAATAGGACTGCAATGGGCCCACCAAGCGGACACCCGCATTGGAGCGCAAACCAAAGGTCGTTGCCATCCATACTTAAAAGCAAGAAGGCCAACGAGAACCGTTAGCCACCGGCGCGGCGATCCGCGTTTAAGCCGTCGTCCGCAATAGCCGCGAGGGGTGCGCGCTCCATGGAGGAGACGCACACCGTCACACAACTATCAGCGAAAACCGCCGCTGGCGGCCAATCGTTCGCCGCTCAGCCAGCGGGCATCGTCGGAAGCGAGGAAGACGGCGACACCGGCGATATCGTCCGGCTGGCCGATGCGGCCGAGCGGCGTCTGGGCGACCAGGGTCTGTTGGAAATCCGAGCCGATGAACCCGGCCGAGTGCGTGCCCTCGGTTTCGACCATCCCTGGCAGGATGGCGTTGACGCGGATCTTGCGCGGGCCGAGTTCCTTAGCAAGCACGCTGTTGATGCCCTCGACGGCTCCCTTCGTCCCGGTATAGACGGCGGAGGCCGGCGGCGCCAGGCTGGTGACCACCGAGGAGATGTTGATGATGCTGCCGCCCTCGCCGAGATGCTTGACGGCTGCCTGGGTGGTCAAGAGAACGCCGAGAACATTCACGTCGAACATGCGACGATACTGTTCCTCGGTCACCTCACCGATCGGCGCGAATTCATAGACGCCGGAATTGTTGACCAGCACATCGAGCTTGCCGAACTCCTTGACCGCAGCATCGACCAGTCCCTGTGCCTCACTGGCCTTCGAAACATCGCCCTGCACCGCGATGGCTTTGCCACCGGCCGCGCTGATCGCCTGAACGACGGCGTCCGCTCCCGCCTTGCTCGAGGCGTAGTTGACCACCACTTGCGCACCCTCTGCTGCGAACGCCTTGGCAATCGCAGCGCCAATGCCTTTGGAGGCGCCCGTTACGACAGCGACCTTTCCTGTGAGCTTAGCCATTTATCGTTCCTTCCGATCTGGATAGCCGCCGGGATTGGCAAGCTTGTTCCATAGTTCAGAAATTCGGAACTGTTGATCTCGATGTCAAGGGACGCTATATAAAATTCATGAGACCGCTCTTTCACCCAGCCCTGGAGGACATCAAGCCCGAGGCGATCCTCTATGCGCTGTCCGATCCGGAGCGCGTTGCCATTTATGCAAAGCTTGCCGGCGCCAGCGGTGGCGGGACGTGCTCTGCGCTTGCCGATCTCGGCGACCGCGTCATTCCAAAGTCGTCGCTGTCCAACCATTTCAAGGTGCTGCGCGAGTCCGGGCTGATCGTGAGCGAGCGCCAGGGTGTGGAGATGCGCAATCAAACGCGCTGCACCGAGCTGGACGAACGCTTCCCGGGCCTGATCAGGGCCATTCTGACGGCTTACGGCCAGCTTCCCGGGCAGCCGAAGACGAATTGACGCTCCTCTTCAGCCCTCTGCGCATCTGAAAATACGCGCAGGCCCGCAGGCAGGTCGGCGAGAGCGAAGCGGGCTCAGCTTACCTTGTATATCCGCTTCAACGCTGCCAGCAGCGCATCCATTTCGTCGCGCGAAAACAGGTCGATGAAACGCTGCTCGTGCTTGTCGATCAGCTCACGCGCCCGCGCGAGCATTGCGCGTCCCGCCTTCGTCAGATGAAGTTCCTGGCGCCGGCGGTCCGCCGCGGAGGGGCGGCGCTCGATCAGGTCGCGGGCGGCCAGCCTATTGACGAGGGCCATCATCGTCGCCCGGTCGGTGCCGAGCGTATTGGCAAGGTCGATCTGCGATGCGCCCGGATTGCCGGCGACGAGTTCCATCACCGCCAGCTGCTTCTGCGTCAGCGCCAGCTCCTCCATGGTTTCGGCGAAGTCGCGATAGACTGCGACATGCGCCATGCGCAGATGAAACCCCATCAGATCGCCAAGCCGGCCGACGTCGAGGCCCGGCGTCGCGGGAGCATCTTCGCCCTCGAAATCGTCCATCGGTGGTTTTGTGCTCATCGTTCGTTCTCGCCTCGTCCAGGCGCCATAACCATCAAAATCAGCAGGTTAGTCAATATCCGTATTGCGGATTTCCCCGCGCCATTCGAGCGATCGGATTTGCCTTAAACAGCCTCTTGCATCTTGCTGGGAAAAGATATTAGTATGTGTTGCATACAAATTTGATGCCTGCCGCGGGGAGCGGTGGCATGGGAGGAGAAAATGGCGCATTCCATTTCCGGGATGGCTTCGTCGGCGGATTGCGGACTGGTGACGGATGATCCGATCCTTTACCGCGCCCGCGTCGCGCCGGACCGTCCGGCTCTGTTCGAGATCGCCACCGACCGACAGCTCACCTATGCCGAGCTCGATGCGCGGATTGCCCGCTGCGCCGGCTTGCTGAGCGATGTGCTCGGAGCGCGCCGCAACGGGGGACGTGTCGCCATGCTGGCGCGCAATTCCATGGATTCGATCGTGCTTGCCTTTGCCTGCCAGCGTGCCGGCGCCGTTTACGTGCCGCTCAACTGGCGCCTCAACGCCGCCGAACTTCGGCCGATCCTTGCCGATTGCGCGCCGGCGCTGCTCGTTCACGACGAGGAGTTCGCGGCAACCGTTGCCAGCCTGGTGAGCGCTGATCCTGAGATGGCGGTGATATCGACGGCCGGCGGTCCGGCCGGGCTCGCCGCGCGGATCGAGGCGAGCCTTGCGACCGCTCCGGTGCCCGCCGATGCCGATGGCCCTTGTGTCCTTCTCTATACCTCGGGCACGACGGGACAGCCGAAGGGCGTCGTCATCACCCGCCGCAACGCCTTCTTTGCGGCTATCAATTTTTCCGTCGTCGGAGAGATCGGGCCGGGATCCGTCGCCCTGTGCGATCTGCCATTCTTCCATACGATCGGGCTGATCGCGGTGGCGCGAACCACATTGATGCTGGGCGGCACGCTCGTCGTCTCCGACCGCTTCACGCCGGCGCGGACGCTTGCAGCCCTTGCCGACCGGCAGCGTGCCGTCACCCATTATTTCGCCGTGCCGCAGATCGCGCTCGCCTTGCGCAATGACCCCGCCTATAGCGCCGCGGCTCTGGCCGGCCTGCATGCCCTTTTCGTCGGCGGCGCGCCGCTGACGCAGGCGCTGATCGAAAGTTATCTCGATGACGGCGTTGCGCTGGTCAACGGTTATGGCATGAGCGAGGCCGGAACGGTGCTGCACGTGCCGATCGATCGGCGCGCCGTGCAGGACAATCCCGGCAGCGTCGGTCTTCCCGCGCCATTGCTCGACATTCGTATCGTCGACGAGGACGGCCGGGAGGTTGATGAAGGCGAGATCGGCGAACTCTGGCTGCGCGGGCCGGCAGTGACGCCTGGCTACTGGAACAAGCCTCAGGAAACCGCTGCCGCCTTCACCGAGGGCTGGTACCGCACCGGCGATCTCGGCCGACGCGAAGCGAACGGCTTCTATCGCATCGTCGACCGGCTGAAGGACATGTACATCAGCGGCGGCGAGAACGTCTATCCCGCCGAGGTCGAAGCAGCACTCGCAAGTCATCCCGATATCCTCGACGCCGCAGTCGTCGGCATTCCCGACATCCGGTGGGGCGAATGCGGCCTCGCCTATGTGGTGCTGCGGCCGGGTGCCGTGGCAACGGGCGATGAGATCGCCGGTCATTGCGCGGCAAGGCTCGCCGCCTTCAAGCGCCCGGGGCGCATCCTCTTCGTCGAGGCCATTCCCCGCACCGCCTCCGGCAAGGTGCAGAAACATGTCCTGCGCCAGTTCCATTCCGACGAAACCCTTCAACGACAGGCCCTGTGAAGCGGCCCCGGCATTCACGCCGAAACCAATGGAGTAAACTCATGACTGACATGCAATCACCGGTTCTGGTCGAATTCGATAACGGCATCGCCTTCGTGACCCTCAATCGTCCGGAAAAGCGCAATGCGATGAATCCGGCTCTGAATGCCCGGATGCTCGAAGTGCTCGACGAACTCGAGGGCGACGAGCGTTGCGGCGTCCTCGTTTTGCGCGGCGCCGGCGAATCCTGGTCCGCCGGCATGGATCTGAAGGAATATTTCCGCGACAATGACGACAAGCCGCGCAATGCGACGCTGAAGGCGCGGCGGCAGTCCGGCGGCTGGTGGAGCCGGCTGATGTATTTCGAAAAGCCGACGATCGCCATGGTCAACGGCTGGTGCTTCGGCGGCGCCTTTACGCCGCTCGTTTCCTGCGATCTCGCCATCGCCGCCGAGGAGGCGAATTTCGGCCTTTCCGAGATCAACTGGGGCATTCTGCCGGGCGGCAACGTCACCCGCGCGGTCGCCGAAGTAATGCGCCATCGCGACGCTCTCTATTACATCATGACCGGCGAACTGTTCGGCGGGCGCAAGGCCGCGGAAATGGGCCTCGTCAACGAGGCCGTGCCGCTGGCAGAGCTTGAAACCCGGGTCCGCAAGATCTGCGCCAGCCTGCTCGAAAAGAACCCGGTGACGCTGAAGGCCGCCAAGGACACCTACAAGCGCGTGCGCGACCTGCCCTGGGATCTCGCCGACGATTACATCTACGCCAAGCTGGAGCAGATGCTGTTTCTCGACAAGACCAAGGGGCGCGACGAGGGGCTGAAGCAGTTCCTCGATGACAAGACCTATCAGCCGGGGCTCGGCGCCTACAAGCGCGGCCGCTGAGGACGAGCCCGGATCGCCGGGCCGTTCGCGAGCCGATCATAGGGAGGAGGAAAGCAATGAAGATCCATGCTGCGGTGGCGCGTGCGCCCCATAGGCCGTTTTCGCTGGAAAGTCTCGATCTGGAGGAGCCGCGCGAGGGTGAAATCCTGGTTCGCGTCGTGGCAACGGGGGTTTGCCACACCGATATCGTCATGCGTGACCAGCATCTGCCGGTGCCGCAGCCGGTCGTGCTCGGCCATGAAGGCGCCGGCATCGTCGAGCGTGTCGGACCGGGCGTTGCCAAGGTCAAGCCCGGCGATCACGTGGTCATGACCTTCAATTCCTGCGGTCATTGCCCGAGCTGCAACGATCACGAGGAGACCTATTGCCACGAATTCTTCCCGCGCAACTTCTTCGGTGCGCGCGCCGATGGTTCGAGCGGGCTCTCATGCGAGGGAGAGCGGGTTCACGGCAATATTTTCGGACAATCATCCTTCGCCAGCCACGCGCTGTGCCACGAGCGCAATATCGTGAAAGTGCCTGAGGATGCGGATCTCGCGCTGCTCGGGCCGCTTGCCTGCGGCATCCAGACCGGCGCCGGCGCGGTCATGAACGCGCTGAAGGTCGAGCCGGGTAAAGTGCTTGCGGTTTTCGGCATGGGCTCCGTCGGTCTTGCCGCCGTGATGGCGGCGCGGATCGTCGGCGCTTCACGGATCATCGCCGTCGATGTCAACGAGGCGCGGCTGGCACTTGCGGCGGAACTCGGCGCGACCGACATCGTCAACGGCAAGGCGAGCGACGCGGTTGCCGCGATCATGGCGCTGACCGGCGCCGGCGTCGATTATTCGATCGATGCCTCCGGCGTGCCCGCCGTCATCGACCAGTGCGTGCGGGTGCTGGCGCCGCGCGGCACCTGCGGCATCGTCGGGGCCTCGCCCCATGGCGCGACGCTGACGCTCGACCTCACCCATATCCTGTCCGGCGGGCGCCGGGTCCGCGGGATCGTCGAGGGCGATTCCAATCCCGACGTGCTGATCCCGCTGTTGATCAACCTCCATCGCCAGGGCCGCTTCCCCTTCGACCGGCTGATCACCTTCTATGATTTCGCCGACATCAACCAGGCGGTGGAGGATTCGGAAAAGGGCATCGTGCTGAAACCGGTCGTGCGTCAGCCGGCCGCCTGACACCGTTCAAGGGAGGAAACAATGAACACCGTCACCCCAATCGCCACCGATACCAGTTCCGATGCGATGAAGGCGCTGCTTGGCCGGCAAAGGGCGTCTTTCCTGAGGGAAGGACCGCCAGGCATCGACACCCGCATCGATCGTATCGATCGCGTCATCGCTCTTCTCGTCGACCATAAGGATGCGATTGCCGCTGCCCTGTCGGAGGATTTCGGCAGCCGCAGTGTCGAGGCGAGCCTGCTTCTCGACGTCTTTACCTGCGTCGGTTCGCTCAAATATGCCAAGGCCCATCTTGCCGAATGGCTGAAGCCCGAGCAGCACGAAGCATTGTTCCCGGACGCGGTGGCCGAAGTGGTCTATCAGCCGAAGGGGGTTGTCGGAATCCTGAGCCCGTGGAATTTCCCCTATCAGCTCGCCCTTGCGCCGCTTGCCGGCATTCTCGCCGCCGGCAACCGCGCCATGATCAAGCCGTCTGAGGTGACGCCGGCCTCGGCCGCCTTGATGGCGGAACTCATCGCCGGCGCTTTCGACGAAACGGAAATCGCCGTCGTTCAGGGCGGACCGGCCACGGGCACGGCCTTTACGTCACTTGCCTTCGACCATCTGATCTTCACCGGCGGAACCGCAATCGCCCATCACGTCATGCGCGCCGCGGCGGAAAACCTGACGCCGCTGACGCTTGAGCTCGGCGGAAAATCACCTGTCGTCGTCGGCCGCTCGGCCGACCTCGCCGACGCGGCGCGCCGTGTCATGACCGTCAAGACGCTGAACGCCGGCCAGATCTGCCTGGCGCCGGACCATGTCTATGTGCCCGAGGAAAGCGTCGAGGCCTTTGCCGAACACGCGGTCACGGCGGTCGGCGCGATGTATCCGGCGCTGAAGGAAAATCCTGACTACACCTCGATCGTGAATGCCCGCCATCACGCCCGCATCCAGGGCCTGATCGACGATGCCAGGGCCAAGGGCGCCCGTATCGTCGAGATCAACCCGGCGGCAGAGAATTTCTCCCAGCAATCGGCCCACCGCATGCCGCCGACCCTGATCCTCGATCCCACGGAAGACATGCGCGTGCTGCAGGAGGAAATCTTCGGACCGGTGCTGCCGGTCGTTGCCTATCGCAATATCGCCGACGTCATCGATCGCATCAATGCCAAGCCGCGCCCGCTCGCTCTCTATTACTTCAGCCAGGATCAGCAGGAGGAGGCCCGCGTGCTCGACAATACGACCTCCGGCGGGGTGACCGTCAACGACTGCATGAGCCACGTCACGGCGGAAGGCCTGCCCTTCGGCGGCGTCGGCCATTCGGGCATGGGCGCCTATCACGGCAAGTTCGGCTTCCTCGCCTTCTCGCATCCGCGCGCCGTCTATCATCAGAGCAGGATGGTGGAGGCGGAATACATGATGCGGCCGCCTTATGGCGAGGCGATGCGCGGCTTCTTGGCGGCGGCGATCTGCAAGTAGTGAGAGAAGCGGCGGGCGATGCCGTCGGCAGCCTCGGCTGCTGACGGCATGGGGTGGCTGCTCGCAACGAATGGCCCGATTGCGCAGGCTTATCCGGATAACGCTATATTGTGTCATTAGGCTAGATGTCCCGGCGCAGAGGATGCTGTTGTTAAATATGCCTTATGCATCGGCTGCTAGCCATTGAACCGCAGGGCGTTGCGGACATGAGGTGTCCTGCCGTCCGGGGGCATGACCTTTCCATTCCGGTTTCGCGTATTTCTCATGTCGTCAAATCTGGCAGCAGGCCGTGCGTGCCCATACCTCATCATCGCGGCAGTCGCCGCTTTCCTGTCGCCGCATGGCTGCCGACCGGCCTGGAGACGTATTTGCAAACGAATATAGCCTGATAGGTCTCCGATTTAACGAAGCTCAAACCAGTGTTGCCCTATGATTGGCTCGGTACATGTATTGGAAGGTGGATCCAACGCAGTGAATGGCATCTGGACGCAATTCGGTGGCAACCTGTCATTCGTGTGCCTGGCGATTTCGCTCTGGGCGCATTTCTCGATCCAATTTCAGCGTCGTTCGGTCACACAGGAAAAAATCGCCTTCGGAATCATAGCCGGCGGCGCCTCCATCGGGTCCATATTGCTGGCCGTCGAAGTCAATCCCGGCATCTATATCGACATCCGCTTTTCGCCGCTTGCTTTAGCGGGCATGTTCGGCGGACCGATCGCGGCCGCCTTTGCGGCGTCGCTGGCGATGGTCTTCCGCTTCTGGGTCGGCGGCGCGGCAATGATCGACGGTCTGATCGCAATTGCTGTCGCGACCGGTATCGGCCTGGCTGCCAATGTCTGGATCCGGAGGAGATCTCCCGAGCTCTTGGACGTTGCGTTGCTGAGCCTCGCGCTCGGCGCCGCACTTATTGTTTTGATGGCGGTGCTTCCCACCCTGGTGCACGCCCGCGTACTGGCCATCATCGGTCTGCCGATGACGGTATTGAACTGCCTGGCGACGGTGCTGTGTGGTTTCGTTCTGTTGAAGACGCAGCAATGGGAGCTGGAGCGAAGCATCCTGGTGACCGCATTTTCGCAGTCGCCCGATTATCTCTACGTGAAGGACCGGAACAGCCGGTTCATCACCGTCAATGAAAATATGATCCGCCTTTTTCGTTTCAGAACCACGGCGGAGATGACCGGATTGTCGGATTTCAATCTTATCTCGCGGCCGCGCGCCGAAGAATTTTATTATCTCGAACAGCAGGTCATGGACACCGGGGTGCCCCTGATCGACTCCGTCGAGCGTATCGAAGACAGATACCTGCTCGCCTCCAAGGTGCCGCTGAAGGATAGGCAGGGACGGGTGATCGGTCTTGCCGGCGTCACGCGTGACGTGACGGAGCGGACTGCTCTGGAGCGGGAATTGCGCAAGAGCAAGAACCTGCTGTCACATGCGATGGCCGGCATGTCCGATGGCATCGCCATGTACGACAGCAAGGGTTTTCTCGTTTTTTGCAACGACCAGTATCGCGCCGCCTTTCCGCTATCCGGAGACGCCCGCGTGGTTGGCGCTCATATCAGCGACATCCTTCGCCGCGTTGCCGAAACCGGCGAGCGCACGGGTATCCCGGACGCTGACCGCGAAGAGTGGATCAGGTCCGTCAGTGCTACGTTGCACAGCAACAAGGACGAAGAGGTTCAGCTTCACAACGGCGACTGGCGCAGCATCCGGACAAGGTTAGCGGAAGACGGCACGGCGATGGCCGTTGTCTCCGACATCACGGCGACCAAGCAGGCGGAAATCGCCCTCCGGCTGTCGGCGGAGCAGCTGAAGAATCTCGCCGAGACCGATGGGCTCACCGGCATGGTCAACCGCCGGGCCTTCGACGAGGCTTTCGCCCGCGAGACCGCAGGCAGCGCGAGGAAAAACACGCCGTTCAGCCTTCTGATGGTCGATATCGACCGCTTCAAGGCCTATAACGACACCTATGGTCATCCCGCCGGAGACCAATGCCTGCGTGTCGTCAGCAGGTGCCTGCGCCAGTCCGTAAGCCGCCCGGCCGACATCGTCGCACGCTATGGCGGAGAGGAATTCGTGGTTCTGCTGCCTGCAACCAGTGCGAAGGGGGCGATGATCGTTGCCGAGCAATTTGCGCGTCTCCTAAGCCAGGAGAATATCGTTCATACCGGCAGCGAATTCGGCCGGGTGACCGCCAGCATCGGCATATCCTGTGCGACGGGAGCCACCTTGAGGATCAACCCGAACCGCCTCCTGAGCGAGGCCGATGCCGCGCTCTACGACGCCAAGACTCAAGGCCGCAATCGCATCCTGGCACATTCGCCCGAGGAGCGGCTCGCCATCAAGGACGTTGGTTAGATCGAATCCTTGATAGGTTTTTCCTATCGAGCCATCGCGCGTGCGCCCTTGATGTTTCCCCCGCTTCGACAATACAGGGCGCATGGACACAAAATTTATTGGTAAGAAATCGGCAGCAGCCGGCGGCTGGGGCGCTTTGAAGAGCTGCGGCAAGCGTTTGCTGCAAAGCGGCATGCCGATTTCAGGGGCGCGGACGATGCTGAAGGCGAACCAGCCGGATGGGTTCGACTGCCCGGGCTGCGCCTGGGGCGATCCGGAGCACGGATCGTCGTTCGAATTCTGCGAGAACGGCGTGAAGGCCGTCGCCTGGGAGGCGACGGAGAAACGGGCAACGCCCGCCTTCTTCGCGGAAAACACTGTATCGCAGCTTCGCCAGCTGACGGACTATGAACTGGAACTCAACGGCCGTCTGACTCATCCGATGCGCTACGATGCGGCGAGCGACCGTTACCTGCCGGTCGCGTGGGAGGATGCCTTTGCCGAGATCGGCAGCATCCTGAGGGGGTTCGATAGCCCCAACCGGGCGGAATTCTATACGTCGGGCCGGGCGAGCAACGAAGCCGCCTTCCTCTACCAGCTGTTCGTGCGCGTCTACGGCACCAACAATTTTCCCGACTGCTCGAACATGTGCCACGAGGCGAGCGGCATCGCCATGCGTCAGGCGGTCGGTGTGGGCAAGGGTACCGTGCTGCTGGAGGATTTCGAAGAGGCCGACGCGATCTTCGTGATCGGGCAGAACCCGGGCACCAACCATCCGAGGATGCTCGGTGACTTGCGCCGGGCGGCGATCCGCGGCGCGCGCGTCGTCGTCTTCAATCCCATCCGCGAACGCGGCCTGGAGCGCTTCTCCGACCCGCAGGACAAGGTCGAGATGCTGCGCGGCGGTTCGACCGATATCGCCAGCCTTTATCTGCAGCCGCAACTCGGCGGCGACATGGCCGCGGTGCGCGGGATGGCAAAGGCCGTGCTGGCCGCGGAAGACGCCGCCGTCGAAGCCGGTCTGCCCTCCGTTCTCGACCATGCATTTCTCGCCGAACACTGCGTGGGTTTTGCAGAATACCGGGCGGCGGTCGAGGCGACGAGCTGGGCCGAGATCGAGGACCAGTCGGGACTGAGCCGGCAGGAGATCGAACGGGCGGCCGATGTCTATGTCAACGCCGAGCGGGTCATCTGCACCTGGGCGATGGGCGTGACCCAGCATCTGCATTCCGTGGCGACGATCCGCGAGATCGCCAATTTCATGTTTCTGCGCGGCAATATCGGCCGGCCGGGTGCCGGCCTTTGCCCGGTTCGCGGCCATTCCAACGTGCAAGGCGACCGTACGGTTGGCATCAACGAAAAGCCATCGGACGATTTCCTCGATGCGCTGGAGAAGCATTTCCGCTTCACCGTTCCCCGCGAACATGGCCACAATGTCCTTGCCGCGATCGGAGCGATGCTCGATGGCTCGGCCGAGGCCTTCATCGGGCTTGGCGGCAATTTCGCCCGCGCCACGCCCGACAGCGCACTCGTTGAAAAGGCGCTGCGGCGGCTGAAGCTGACCGTGCAAATCGCCACCAAACCCAATCATTCGCATCTCATGCCCGGCGAGACGGCCTTCATCCTGCCGTGCCTCGGGCGCACCGAGATCGATCTGAATGCGGCGGGCAACTCACAGCTCATAAGCGTCGAGGATTCGATGAGCATGGTGCATGGTTCCGCCGGCATCAATCGTCCGGCCTCACCGCATCTCCTCTCGGAAGTCGCCATCATCGCCGGCATTGCCCAGGCGACGGTCGGCTCCGCCGTGGTCGACTGGGCAGAGCTCGCCGACGACCACGACCGTATCCGCGATCATATCGAGGCGACCATTCCAGGTTTCGAAAACTACAATGCGCGCCTGCGCAAGCCGCGCGGTTTCCACCTGCGCAACACGGCCGCCCATCGGGAGTGGGATACGCCGGCAGGCAAGGCATCGTTCTCTCCGGAAGCGCTTCCCGACGAGACGGTGCATCAGCGGGCGCGAAAGGGTGAGGGGCGTTTCGCCCTGCAGACGTTCCGATCGCACGATCAATACAATACGACGGTTTACGGTCTCGATGACCGATACCGCGGCGTGTATGGGGAACGGCAGGTCATCTTCATTCATCCAGCCGACCTGAAGGCGATGAATGCCGAGGCCGGTGACCGGGTCGACGTGGTCGGCGAGCATGATGACGGTATCGAGCGCATCGCTGAGAATTTTCGCTTTGTGCCCTATGACATTCCGCGAGGAAGCATCGCGGGTTATTATCCCGAGCTGAACGTGCTTGTGCCGCTTGGCAGCGCGGGCGTGGAAAGCGATACGCCCACCTCGAAATCCATCATGGTGTCCTTCCGCCGGCGAAAAGCCGCGTGAGCGAAGAGGCCTCCGACGCCGATCGCTTTCTCGCTCTCGTCGCTGCGGCGCAAGTCAGGGATATCAGGCTGACATCCATACAGGCCGGTCTCCTGGTCGCCGCGGATCTGGGGATTGCCCGTGACAGCCGCGCCTTTGCGCGCCTGCTGGGGATCGCGCATTCTCTCGTGCTCAGGGAACTCAACGTCCTGGCGGAACGCGAAGGGGTGCTGCAGATCGTGAAGCGGGATCTAAGGACGATGAGAGTGCATTACACATTGCCGCCGCGGGACGAGGCGTAAACACCCCTGCGCCGCAAGCCACGGCCGCTAGCGGCGGATCACGCGCTTCCTGGTGTCGGAAGGGTATTCTCCGTAGGTGGTTTTATAGACTGCGGAAAACCGGCCGAAATGAAAGAAGCCCCATTTGAGGCAGATGGCCTTCATGGTCTCCTTGCTCTCGGGATCGAGCAGATCCTGGCGCGCGGCACGCAGCCGAAGCGTCAGCAGATAGACGGCGGGAGAGGTTCCCCTGAACGCACGAAAACCGGTTTCGAGCGCCCGGCTGGATACGCCGGCGGCTTCGGCCACCTTCGGCATGGTGATCGGCTGATCGATATTGGCATGCATGAATTCGATCGCCCTGCGGACATGCCGGGGCGCGATCAGGGCGGGCCTATTCTCCAGGAAATGCGACAGCCGGTGCGGCACCAGGCGCACGACCAGATCGGTGAGCGCCTGCGTCATATGCGCCATGGCGATCGGCGACTGCAGCAAGGGGCCATCGTCGCGCATGCCTAGGATGATCGTTTCCGTAAGGTTGCCGATCAGCTGGCCTTCCGGCTTCGACAGATCCAGTTCCGGCAGCAGGTCGAGGGAGCCGCTGAACGGCATCTCGAAAGTCTGGCCGATCGTCTGCAGGATGAGAGGCCAGTTGATCAGCAACTCGTCGATGACGTTCGATTGCCCATGCATGATAACGCTGTTGGGTTCGAAATTGTTATAGAGAAGCAATTTTCCTTGCCCGGCCTCGGCGATGCGGGACGATCCATAGGTTACCCCCATGCCGCCGCTGCGCGGCACGACGATCGACAGATACTCCGCCGTATCGACGGTCGGCTCGATATTGAACTGAAACTCCGCCGCATGATAACCGGTGAGCAGGACGGCGTTGTCACAGACCGAGAAATCCAATCCCCAATGGAAGTCCTTGGCGCGGCCGACGGGCTCGGCATCAAAGGCGCCAAAAGCGCCGCCCAGCGTTTCGACCATGTTGTCGAAGGACGAACCACTAAATCGAAATGAAAATGGGGGAGGGCTATTTTCAGTCATGCTGCTCCCATTGTTCGGCCCGGCTGTTTCGGCATGCTCTTTTCCACGGCTCGCAGGTGTCAGCGCGACGCGCGGCCGACCCGAATGTCGGATTTGTGCGCGTACCTCTGCCAGCCTTGCCGGTCGTCATGGATGGTCGTCCCCCGCCGCGGCGCTTCATTTGAGTCCGCAGACGGAATGGATGAGCGGGGCTTGGATGTATATTAGACGATTATTGGATAAAGTGCAGCAGCTTGCAGCGGAGCAGGTGGATCGCCGCGTGTTATCGGCATCGAGGTCAGCAGCTTGCGCCAGCTGATGCAGGCCGAATCCGGGCATGGTAAACGTCAAAAAGACCAGCCCGTTGAATGCATTAGTTCCCATCCAGATCAGGAACTGACAGAACCTGCGGCGATTGGCAAGACGTCACGCTGCCGGTCATAACGACAACCCGCTGGCAAAACGATCACGCTGAAGGAGCGATTGTACAGCTCTATCCGCCGCGCCGCAGGGTGACCGCGGCGATCTGGCCGAGATGCGCATCATCTGAAGCTTATAGAGAACGCCCCATTCGAGAGCCGCGCAGTCGCCTGCCGAAGGGTCTTTGTGGACCGCTTAAAGATGGCCTTCGGCAGGCAGACAGGCATGCAGGCATACGCACGGGATGGAGTGCGTATGTAAGATCCCTTCCATCCTTTGGGGGGCATGGGATGGACGGGCTTGGCTTTGAGACCGCAAACCATCATGGTCTTGGTCGGATTTCATCTTACTGTTCCTTAGCTATGGAGCAATTGTCGGGCCCCGATATTGTCGACCAATCGGCTTTTCGTGACGCAGTCTGGACTGACCTTGCGCAAAATGTACATGAACCGGCCCCGCTGAAGCCGCCTGTTGCGCGCAATGAACGCCGGCATGATGCCGCCGGGCGCGATGCATTCGGTTTGGGCTGAGCAATGATTTTCTTACTGAAGGCATAAGCGACGGATCGTTTCCAACACGCCTATGTCGACGTCAAGATGATCTGCTTCCGCGACGCTCGCGGACATCGCTCTGTCTCCGGGGATACGGACTCCCTTGGAACGCAGCCGTTGCAATTGGGCCTTGGCGCGCTCCGGGAATTCCGAATCCGCAGCCGCGGGAAAGAGGGCGATCACGGTCATTCCCGCATTCACCGGGTGCTCGCCCGAGAGAAAGTGGCCGGCATCGAGCGACCAGGCGGCCCCCGAAAGACCCGCGGACAGCATCTCGACGATAAGGGCGATATTGCCGCCTTTATAACCGCCGAAGGGCAGGAGAGCACCGAGCATTGCCTTGACCGGATCGGTGGTGATGGCGCCCGTCTCGTCGATGGCTATGCCGTGAGCAATCGGCGACTGCGCCTTTGCCGCCTCGGCAAGCGTTATGAACGCCGTCGCACTCGTCGCCTGGTCGATGACGACAGGCGGCAAGGGTTCCGGCAGGGGCACGCCGAAAGCGAGCGGATTGGTGCAGTAGACGCGCTCCCCGCCCTCGGCGGCGGCCATCAAAGCCGGTCCGTTGGCGGCGGCGATGGATATCAATCCGTCCTGGGCCAGGCGCCGGACGTAATATCCCAATTCCCCGGCGGTATAGCTGTTTCTTTGCGTGAGGACTGAAATGCCGAAGGTTTTCACGCACTTTACGAAGTCGTCGTAAATGAGATCAAACCCGAGCTGCGCTATGCCGCCATCCGCATCGGCCTGGATCAGGGCCGGCAGCACATGGTTGAAGCGAGGCTTGGCATCTCCGTTGATCCGCCCGTCGCGCAGGCTGGTGAGATAATCGACGAAATGCGGAAAACTAAGCTCGGTGCGACCGAAGCAGGCGGCCGACAGCGTTGCATCGACGAGCGCTTTCGCCATGGCCGGGCTGCTGCCGCAGGCAAGGCAGGCGTCGTGCGCCAGGTGACGGAGTTCGTCGATTGGCATTCTTATCCTCTGCCCGGCCATCACAGCTCCAATGCCGCTCGTCTGCCCTCATAGAAGGCATAAGGCGCCTGGCGCGGCGCAGCACAGTCCCCGATCTCCACCACCTGACGATCGTTTGAACGCAGTTCATCACCCAACCAATTTGCTGCCGCATTGGTGGTGGCGAGCACCAGGCTGTCGCCTTCCTCGAAGAAACGCTCGCCGGTATTGTGATCCAGCAGGGTGACGCCATTGCCGTGCCATTCCAGCACGCTGACCTCCAGAAGCCATTTGACGCCCAGCGTCTTCAACGTCCGGCGCAGCGGGACGTCGGCGGTGGTACGCTGAAGTTCTTTGCCGATGAACGGGTCGGGCGAGAGCATCGTCACCAGGTGCCCATCTTCGGCGAGCTTCCAGGCGGTTCCGCAGCCGCGCCAGCCGCCGCCCTCGTCCAGCAGCAGAACTCTCTTCCCTGGCCTTGACTGCCGCGCCATGACGGCCTCGACGGTGAAGACGTTTCCTTTTTCGATGCCGGGCAGCGTCGCGACTGAGGGCAGAGCCTTCTGGAAGCCGGTTTCGGGTGAATAGGAACCCGTTGCCAGGATGACGGCGTCTGCGCCGATGGTTTCGACATCCGATGCTTCGACATAAGAGTTGAGCCGGATATCGACGCCGAGCTTCGTCAGCTGCCGCTCGTACCAGCCGATGAGCTCGAGGATCTGCGCCCGGCGAGGCTGCATTCCAGCAAGCAGGAAATTGCCGCCGAGCCGGCTGGATGCTTCAGCGAGGATGACCCGGTGGCCCCTTTCAGCGGCGGCGCGGGCGGCTTCCAGGCCAGCAGGCCCGGCGCCGACCACCAGCACCGTCCTCGGCTGGCCGGCCGGTGCGAAGCGGTCGCCGCCCCATTGGTATTCCCGTCCGGCCGATGGGTTGATGAGACAGCTTATCCAATAATCGCGCGAACGCCGGCCCCAGCACATCTGGTTGCACGAAATGCAGCCACGAACATCGTCGGGGCGGTCCTCGCCGGCTTTTCGAGCCAGATGCGGATCKGCAATCTGGCCGCGCACGATTGAGACGAGGTCAGCCGCTCCTTCTCCAAGAACGGTCTCGCCGTTCTCCGGCGTTCTGATATGGCTTTCGGCAATGACGAGCGCATGTTTGACGGATCGCCTGATCGTTGCGGCAAGATCGGCGCCGAGCTTCTCCTGGTAGAGGAATGTCGGCATCAGCTTGTGGAAGTCGAGATAGCCGCCCGAACCGCAGGTCACATAGTCGACGAGGCCGAGATCGTCATGGAGAGCGAGGATCTCGGCAAGCTTGTCCCGCGTCAGCGCAACGCTATGATCGGGCTCATCGCTGATCGCAAGCCCGATGATGAAATCCTGACCGCACACTGCCCGGATGCGGCTCATGATTTCCCGTGAGAAGCGGGTCCGGTTCTCCAGCGAACCACCCCATTGATCCTCTCGCCGGTTCGACCAAGGCGTCCAGAACTGCTCGATCAGGCCGAGATAAGCCGCCCAGACTTCGACGCCATCGAAACCGGCCTCGCGACAGCGCCGCGCCGCCTGCACGAAGCCGTCGATGGTTTCCCAAATCTCAGCCTCGCTCATGGAATGCGAGCCATCGCTGTCGTGATAACTGGGCAAGCCGGAAGGAGACCAATGCGGGTGGTATGAATTATCGGAATCCCCATGCGCGCCGACATGGTAGAGCTGCTGGATGGCGACCGCACCGTTTTCCTTGATCGCGGTCGTGACCTTGCTGAAGTGAGGGATCACGCTGTCGTCGCCGGGAAGAAAATTTCCGCGCGTCAGCACGGCCGCGGGATGCACCGGCATCGGTTCGACCACGATCATTGCGGCGCCACCGATCGCGCGCTCGGCATAATAGGCGACGTGGCGTTCGCCGGGTACACCGTCGCTCGCCATGTTTGCCGTATGCGCTCCGAAGACGATCCTGTTGCGCAAGGTGTGTCCGCGCAGGCCGATCGGCGAAAACAGACGCGGGAAGAGTTTTGACATGGTGATCCACAGGCGTCAGGCGGCGGACTTTCCAGTTCCAGAGATGGCGACGTGCCTGATATCGGTGTCGCCAACGAACCGGAAAGTCGGCCGCATTTGGAGCTTCAAAGTGCGACCGAGAGGGCGCTATCGCGTCGGGGAGCCACCTCCTGCGAGTTCACCATCGCGCCCGCGAGCTGGCGGAAGGTGACAAGCCCCAATGCCTCCCCGGATGGCGAAACCACCCTGGCATCGTCGTGCGCCGCCGATGCCAGGATCCGGACGGCGTCTTCGACGGTCGTGCCTGATGCGATCGTCAATCCGCCTGGGACCGCGCCGGAGTGCAGGGATGTCATGATGGCATCGACTTGGATGACCCGCCCTCGATTGACCTCCTTGACGAAGTTGGCGATGTAGGCGTCTGCCGGACGCAGAACGATGTCCTGGCTGGTGCCCTGCTGGATGACTTCGCCATCGCGCAGGATCGCAATCTGGTCGCCCAGCCGAAGGGCCTCATCGAGATCATGGGTGATGAAGACGATGGTCTTCTTGATCTCCTTCTGAATGTCGAGAAGGACCGACTGCATATCGGTGCGGATCAAAGGGTCGAGCGCCGAATAGGCCTCGTCCATCAGCAGAACCGGCGCATCGTTCGAGAGGGCGCGTGCCAGCCCGACGCGCTGCTGCATCCCGCCCGACAGCTGGTTGGGATATTTGCTCTCGAAGCCTTTCAGGCCGACCCGCTCCAGCCAGCCCATGGCGACGTCGACGGCTTTCGAGCGCTCCATGCCCTGCACTTCGCGGCCGAAGATAGTGTTGTCGAGAACATTCCGGTGCGGCAGAAGCGCGAACTTCTGAAACACCATTGCCGTCTGGTGGCGCCGAAACGTCCGCAATTCGGTCTCGTTCATTTTCACCACATCGACGCCGTCGACAAGCACTTCGCCTGATGTCGGATCGATCAGACGGTTGATGTGGCGGATGAGCGTCGATTTGCCCGAACCCGAAAGGCCCATGATCACCTGGATGCGGCCCGAGGGTATCTCGACATTGATATCTTTCAGGCCCAGCACGTGGCCGTGCTTTTCGTTGAGCTCGGTCTTCGACAATCCCTTTTGGACAGCATCGACATGAGCGCCGGGATTGGGACCGAAGATCTTGTAGAGATTGCGGATCTTGATGCCGCCGAACCGATGATCAGCCATGGACGATCTCCCGATGCTTCTGGAGCCGCTTGCCATAGGCCTGGCTGACCCGGTCGAAGATGATGGCAATGCCGACGATGGCAAGGCCGTTGAAAATACCCAGGGTGAAGTACTGGTTGGCGATAGCCTTCAGAACCGGCTGGCCAAGGCCCTGGACGCCGATCATCGAAGCGACGACCACCATGGCGAGCGCCATCATGATGGTCTGGTTGATGCCGGCCATGATGGTGGGAAGCGCCAGCGGCAGCTGGACCTTGAACAGCTTCTGCGCGCTCGACGTTCCGAACGCATCGGCTGCCTCGAGCACGTCCTTGTCGACCAGGCGGATGCCGAGGTCGGTCAGCCTTATCATCGGCGGGATGGCGTAGATGACCACGGCGATCAGTCCCGGCACCTTGCCGATGCCGAGCAGCATGACGACAGGGATCAGGTAGACGAAGCTCGGCATCGTCTGCATGACGTCGAGGATCGGATTGATAACGCGCTGCAGCCGGTCGGAACGCGCCATCAATATCCCCATCGGAATGCCGATGGCGATGGAGAGCACGGTACAGACGAAGATCATCGAGACCGTCCGCATCGTATCGTCCCACATGTCGAAATAGCCGATCAACAGCAGTGTGACGAGACAGCCGAGGACGATCTTCAGGCTGCGGCTCCCAAACCATGCGATGACAAGGATGATTGCCGTAATGATCGGCCACGGCGTCTGCGTCATGAAGCGGTCGGCGGCGATCAGGAAATGCTGCAGCGGGGAGAAGAGGCTTTCGATCGCGTCGCCGTAGCTGCGGGTAAATGCGCGAAAACCGTCATCGATCGCCTTCTTCAGATTGCGAAGGGCATCGTCATCCATATGCGGGAATTTATAAAACCATTCCATTCGGTTCCCCTTTTTCTTCAAGTTTTCGGACGACATCATGCTCTCACTATTTAACTCAGAACAGGATTCAGATTTTAGGCCGAACAGGCCTGAAATCATCCTGTTCTAGAGAGCAGCTTCGATCTTCGTGGCTGCCTCAGGCGAGACCCACTTGGTCCACAGGTCCTTGTTTTCTTTGAGGAAGTGCTTGGCGCCGTCCTCACCGGTCGCCTGGTTGTCGGTCATCCACGCCATCAGCTTGTTGACCGTCTCATTGCTCCAGGAGCGCTTCGTCAGGTAGTCCATGACCTCCGGCCCGGCCTTTTCCGAAAAAGGCTTGGCAACCAGGGTCACCACGTGATCGACCGGCCATGCATTCGGCTTCGGATCGGGGCAATCGGCGACGGTATTGCAGCGCTTCCATTCGGCGGCGTCGTTCGGCACGCCGGCTTCCAGCTTGACCATCTGGTACTTGCCGAGCAGAGCGGTCGGCGCCCAGTAATAGCCGGCCCAGCCTTCCTTGCGTTCGTAAGCCTTGGAGATTGAACCATCGAGGCCGGCAGCCGAACCGGTATCGACGAGGGTGAAGCCYGCCTTGTCGGCTTCGAAGGCCTTGTAGAGCTGCGTGGTCACCACGGTGCCGCCCCAGCCCTGCGGACCGTTATAGATGGCGCCCTTCTTCGCATCCTCAKGAGCGGGGAAGAGTTCCGGATGCTTCAGCACGTCGCCGATGGTCTTGATGTTGGGATGGGCGTCGGCCAGATATTTGGGAATCCACCAGCCCTGGACGCCGCCATCGGGCAGCGGCGAGCCGACCTGGACGATCCGGCCTTCATCCGTTCCCTTCTTGACGACATCGGGCAGCAGGTCGATCCAGGCTTCCGGCGCGATATCAGGCTGGCCCTTTTCGGCCATCGAGGTAATCGTCGGTACGGTATCGCCGACGGTGATTTCGGCATCACAGCCATAACCTTCGTTCAGGATGAACTTGTCGAGGTTGGAGAGAACCTCTGCACTCTGCCAGTTCATGCTGGCGATGGTCACCGTGCCGCATTCGGCGGCGCTGGCGAAAGACGCCCCGCCAATCAGGCCGAACGTCAGACATGTCGATGCAAGTAGTTTTTTCATTCTCGTTCCCTCTGTTTAGCGGCCGGTTTTGCTGAGCGGGGCGCCGCAGGACCCACTCCAACGGTTGTCAGGAAGCGTCTCCCATACTCACCGATTTCTTGAATGCTGCCGATAGTCCCTCCGCAACCGAAGCGTCGAACCCGGCAGCGCGCATGCCTTCAATGGCCGCCGCAGTGGTGCCGCGATAGGCAAGAAAGGTTTGAACGACATCGTCAGGAGATTCGTCTTGGCGCTCCAGCAGGCGGCCGGCGCCCGTGATCACCGTGTTGACGGCGCGGCGCGCAATCTCCGCCGACAGGCCATTGGCGACGGCGTCGCGCATCATGGCGGCGGCGAGCAGCGCCGGGAATGCCGGTCCAGACCCGGAAAGGCCGGTGAGGTAATCGATGTCGCTTTCCCTTGCGACCTCGTCCTCAGATCCGCATGCCTGAAAAATCGCGCGGACGAGCGCCCGGTCGTCTTCGGTGACGTCGCTCGCGCCAATCCACGGCGTATAGGACTTGGCGACGTCGGCAGCGGCATTCGGCAAAGCGCGCACGACGCGACTGGTGTTGTGGCATTCGGAAAGTGCGTCCAGGCGGATGCCCGCCATGACCGAGATGACCAGCTTGCCGCCGGCATCGACATCAAGAGCACGCCAGTCATCAGGACGGACGGAAAGAACGATCACGTCCGAGCGGTCGGCAAGCGCCTGACTGTCGGTGGTCAGGAAAGAATTCGGGAAACGGCGCGGCTCTTCACTACGATAGGAGAGGGAGAGATTTCGAGGTTCGACCAGGCCGGCATCAAGGATCGAGCCGGCGATTGCTCCGCCAAGCCAACCGCCGCCGCCGATGATACCGATCCTCAAGGAAACGCTCATCCCGTCCTTCCCTAACCCGGCCTGTAGCCATGCCGCGAGAAGAAGCGATCGAGCTCCCTCTGTTGCGGCACTTCGCCGGTGTAGATCGCGATATATTCGGGGATCCGTTTCATGCGGACGGCGAGTTCCTCCCTAGCTTGCATGGAGATATATCCGATCTGCACGAGGTAAGTTGTTCGCGCTCGGACATCCGATGTCGCTTCTGGTAGCCCGAACCGGATAAACATCAGCTTGAGGGCTTCCAGTCGAAGCTGATCGGCTTGCCGGACCTCGGCGAGAATCTCGTCGGACTGCAGCGCCCAGCTGCGCACGGCGAATTCGAACCGGGCGTCGAACAGATCATTGTTGAGCCAGCAGTCGAAGACGTTGAGCATCGCCTCGGCAAGCGATTCCGCGTAGGCTTCGGACTGCTTGATGATGTTGCCGGTGTTTTTGTCGCGCCACCGCGCCACGAGCCCGGCCAGCAGTTCCTCCCGGTCCTTGAAGAACCAGTAGAAGCTCGTGCGCGAAAGGTTGAGCTTCTTCGCCAGCGGCAGAATTTTCACCGAATCCACGCCGGAATCCAGCAGCGAGTGGTAAGCTGCTTCCAGCCATCCCTCCTGCGATCCGCGCCAGCCAGTGTCATTCAAAGCCTGATCCATGGATAATCTCCTATCAAATTGCGCAGCCGCGCACAAGAAAAATGTACATCTGTGTCTAAAGTAACGACCCAGTTGTTTTCAATGTTGACACATATGTACATTATGCTTAGCGTTCCCTCCGATGTTTTAATCCGGAACCACGGCCCATGTCGAACGATCCCCTTCTTCAGCCCTATCAGCTCAAGCATCTGACGCTGCGCAACCGTATCATCGTGACCTCCCACGAGCCGGCCTATCCGGAAGACGGCATGCCGAAGGAGAGGTATCGCGCCTATACGGTGGAGCGGGCAAAGGGCGGCGTGGCCTTGACGATGACGGCCGGCTCGGCCGCGGTGTCCAGGGACAGCCCGCCGGTCTTTAACAACCTGCTTGCCTATAAGGACGAGATCGTACCCTGGATCAGGGAAATGACCGACGCCGTGCATGAAGAGGGTGCGGCGATCATGATCCAGCTCACCCATCTCGGCCGGCGCACGCGCTGGGACAAGGGCGACTGGCTGCCGGTCGTGGCGCCATCGCATCATCGCGAGGCGTCCCATCGCTCCTTCCCGAAGAAGATGGAAGATTGGGATATCGAGCGCATCATCAAGGATTTTGCCGACGCTGCGGAGCGCATGAAGGCGGGCGGCATGGACGGCGTCGAGCTGGAAGCCTACGGCCATCTGATCGACCAGTTCACGTCTCCGCTCACCAACGAGCTCGACGGTCCTTATGGCGGCTCGCTCGATAACCGTTTGCGCTTCTGTTTCGATRTCTTCAAAGCGATCCGGCAAAGAGTGGGGAACGACTTCATTCTGGGCGTGCGCTACACCGCCGACGAATGTCTTCCGGGCGGCACCGGCAAGGCCGAAGGCTTGGAAATCTCCAGGCGCCTGAAGGAAAGCGGCCTCATCGATTACCTCAACGTCATTCGCGGTCACATCGATACCGATGCGGGTCTCACCGACGTGATCCCGATCCAGGGCATGGCGAATTCACCGCATCTCGATTTCGCCGGCGAAATTCGCGCCGCGACCAACTTCCCGACCTTCCACGCGGCGAAAATCCCGGACGTCGCCACCGCGCGCCATGCGATCGCCTCCGGCAAGGTCGACATGATCGGCATGACCCGCGCCCACATGACCGACCCGCATATCGTCCGCAAGATCATCGAAAAGCGGGAAGACGATATTCGTCCCTGTGTCGGCGCCAATTACTGTCTCGATCGCATCTACCAGGGCGGGGCCGCCTTCTGTATCCACAATGCCGCCACCGGCCGCGAACTGACCATGCCGCATATCGTGGCGAAGGCCGACGCCAAGAAAAAGGTCGTCATCGTCGGCGCCGGCCCGGCCGGTCTGGAAGCGGCGCGCGTCGCCGGAGAACGCGGCCACCAGGTCGTGGTTTTCGAAGCGGCGAACCATCCCGGCGGTCAGATCCGCCTCACCGCCCAGAGCGAGCGCCGCAAGGAAATGATCAGCATCATCGACTGGCGCATGAGCCAGTGCGAGAAATACGACGTCACCTTCCACTTCAACACCTGGGCGGAAGCCGATACCATCGAGGCCGAGAATCCCGATGTCGTCATCATCGCGACAGGCGGCCTGCCGCATACCGAGGTTCTCGCCAGCGGCAACGAGCTAGTGGTCTCTTCATGGGACATCATCTCCGGCGACGTGAAACCTGGAACCAACGTGCTGATCTTCGACGATGCCGGCGACCATGCCGGCCTTCAGGCGGCGGAGTTTCTCGCCAAGGCAGGCGCCAAGGTCGAGATCATGACGCCGGACCGCTCCTTCGCGCCCGAGGTCATGGCCATGAATCTCGTGCCCTATATGCGGTCTCTCCAAAAGCATGACGTGACCTTCACCGTCACCTACCGTCTGGAAGCCGTCGAAAAGAGCGGCAACCAGCTCGTTGCCCATGTCGGCAGCGATTACGGCGGGATTGCCAGGCAGCACAGCTTCGACCAGATCGTCGTCAATCATGGGACCATTCCGCTCGACGAGCTCTATTTCGAACTGAAACCCGGCTCGAGCAATCTCGGCGAAATGTCGCACGACCAGCTTCTTTCCGGAGAACCCCAGTCCATCATCCGCAATCCGGACGGCAAGTTCCAGCTGTTCCGGATCGGCGATGCGGTCGCCGCACGCAACACGCATGCAGCCATCTATGACGGGCTGCGCATCGCGAAAGATATCTGATCGCACGAGTGGACCGCTTGTCGGCCGATCGTCTCGGGAGGTGATGACATGAGTTTACGCAATGAAAGCCTCCAGATTTTCCTGGATGCGGTTTTCGTGGCTTTCGACCAGTTCGCGAATGCCCCGGAGGCCCGCCGCTCGATTCGTCAGATTTCTGCGGCGCTTGAGCGCCCGGGAACCGCGCGTGCGGGGGAGGGAAGCCGATTGCCTGTGTGCGCTCTCCTTGATGTGGCGCTTTCCGTCGATACGTCCTATCCTTCGCTGACGCGTTTGATCGAGGGGTTCAAAGGCATCGAGCCAATGCTTGAATGGCATCGGCGCACCAAGTATGACCACACGGCCAGCGACAATTTTGTCGATGGGCATGCCAACGCCATGATTATCGGCCCGGGAGGATTGGAGGAGCGGAGCGACCTGTGGATCGGCGTGACGTTGATGGCGCCTCACGTGCGCTATCCGGATCACGACCATGCGCCCGAGGAAGTCTATCTCGTGCTTTCCGAGGGAGAGTTCCAGCAGGGGAAAGGGGACTGGTTTTCGCCAGGTATCGGCGGATCCTTCTACAATGTCCCTGGCATCAAGCATGCGATGAGGTCGCTTGACACGCCGTTCTTCGCCTTCTGGGCATTGCTTGCCGAACGGCCGAACTGACGGCCAGCAGTTTAGAAATAAAGGGGGGTTGCCCATGAAGATACTCGTCCCAGTCAAACGGGTTGTCGACTACAACGTGAAGATCCGGGTGAAGCCGGATGGCACGGGTGTCGAGCTTGCCAATGTGAAGATGTCGATGAACCCGTTCGACGAGATCTCGGTGGAAGAGGCGCTGCGGCTGAAGGAAGCCGGCAAGGCCGAGGAAGTGGTTGTCGTCTCGATCGGTCCTGCCAAGGCCGAAGAAACGCTGAGGACGGCCCTTGCCATGGGCGCCGACCGGGCGATCCTGGTCGAGACCGACCATCAGATCGAGCCGCTCACCGTCGCCAAGATCTTGAAGGCTGTCGCCGATGCCGAACAGCCGGGGCTGATCATCGTCGGCAAACAGGCGATCGACGATGACAGCAACCAGACCGGCCAGATGCTGGCGGCGCTACTCGGCATGCCCCAAGCGACCTTCGCCTCGAAGATCGAGATCGGCGATGGCAAGGCTCAGGTGACCCGTGAAGTCGATGGCGGCCTGCAGACGATCGAGATCAAGCTTCCGGCTGTTGTGACCACCGATCTGCGCTTGAACGAACCGCGTTA
>NZ_JBFTQY010000088.1:0-24995 GCF_056399245.1 Rhizobium sp. 01N447_2 | reverse complement strand
CCTTCCCTTCGGTTATCTCTCCGCCGGCCAGCAGCGCCGGATAGCCTTCGCCAAACTGCTCGTCGCCCACCGCCCCGTCTGGATCCTCGACGAGCCGACCGCGGCACTCGATGCCAGCGCCGACCGGCTGTTTGCCGATTTGATCACGGCGCATCTGGAAAAGGGCGGCATCGTGCTGGCGGCGACGCATCAGCCGCTGGGGCTGAGGAATTCGCAGGAATTGAAGATGACGGGCTTTGCCGGGGTCGATCATGGGGTATGGGGTTGATGCTTCTCGACGTAGCTACCCCGTCAACCGCACATCTAGAGAGCTGCCCCGCATGACCGCCCTCTTCCTCCGCGACCTGAAACTTTCCATCCGCGCTGGCGGGGGTGCGCTGATCGGCGTGCTGTTCTTCCTGACCATCGTCGCCGTCATTCCCTTCGGCGTTGGTCCCGATCTCAAGCTGCTGTCGCGCATCGGCCCCGCCATCGTCTGGATCGGTGCGCTGCTCGCCGCCCTCCTCGGCCTCGACCGCTTGTTCCAGGCCGAGCGCGACGACGGATCGCTCGACCTGATGCTGATGCAGGAAACGCCGCTCGTCCTCACCGTGCTGGTCAAATGCTTCGCCCATTGGACGGCCACCAGTCTGCCGCTGGTCATCGCTTCGCCGCTGCTCGGCCTCTTCATGAACATGGACGAGACAGCGATCGGCGCGACCATGCTGACGCTGCTGGTCGRCTCGCCCGCCATCACCTTCATCGGCGCCGTCGGCGCCGCCGTTGCCGTGGCGCTGCCCCGCGGCGGCCTGCTGGTCTCGATCCTCGTGCTGCCGCTGACCATCCCAGTGCTGATCTTCGGCGTCAGCGCCACCTATGCTGCAGTCGAGGATCCCGCCCCGTTCCTGCCACCCTTCCTGATCCTCATTGCGCTGACACTCTTCTTCGCGGTCATCGGCCCGGCAGCCGCGGCCCTGGCGCTACGAAACACAGCGGATTGATGGGGCGTTCGATTGCGGGAAAAGCCGGATCAAGGTAAGGAAACGATCATGAGCGAAACGAGCCTTGCCATCAGCAAATTCAGCGATCTCGCCAACCCGACGCGGTTTCTGGCGCTGGCGGCGCGCGCCATTCCGTGGCTGGCTGGCATCACCGCCCTCTGTTTCGCGGTCGGCCTCTATCTGAGCTTCGCCACCGAAGGCGATTACCAGCAGGGCGAGACCGTGCGCATCATGTATGTGCATGTGCCCTCGGCCTGGCTTTCGATGATGTGCTATACGATCATRAGCGTCTCGGCGATCGGCACGCTGGTCTGGCGCCATCCGCTGGCCGATGTCTCCGCCAAGGCCGCAGCGCCGCTCGGCGCCGCCTTTACCCTGCTTGCACTCGTCACCGGTTCGCTCTGGGGCAAGCCGATGTGGGGCACCTGGTGGGTCTGGGATGCGCGGCTGACCTCCGTCTTCGTTCTCTTCCTGATGTATCTGGGGCTGATTGCACTCGGCCGCGCCATCGACGATCCGTCGAAGGCCGCGCGCGTCACCGCCGTGCTCATCCTTGTCGGCTTCGTCAACATTCCGATCATCAAATTCTCCGTCGAGTGGTGGAACACGCTGCATCAGTCGGCAAGCGTGCTGCGCCTCGACGGCCCGGCGATCGATCCGGAATTCCTGCGCCCGCTCTTCATCATGGCGATCGCCTTCACCCTGCTCTTTTTCACGCTCCACAYCATGGCGATGAGGAACGAGATCTGGCGCCGCCGCATTGCCGCTCAGCGCCGTCTTGCCGCCCGCATGGCGAGCCGGGAGGAATAGCCGTGACGCATGCCTTCTACGTCTATGCCTCCTATAGCTTTGCAGCCCTGGTGACGATCGCCGTCACGGCCTGGACCTGGGCCGACGGCCGCGCCCGGCGCAGGGAACTTGCAGCCCTTGAGGCTGCCGGCATCCGCCGCCGTTCGGCGCGCCCCAAGAACAGTGTGGGGGATGGCGAATGAACGACACGCCGGAAAACACCGCCGCCAAGCCGCGCGGGCTTAGCCGTTACGCATTGGCGCTGCTGCCGCTCGTCGTCTTCGGCGGCATCGCTGCCACGGCCGCAAAGATGCTCTACGACCAGGATTTCCATGGCAAGAACATCGCCGAAATTCCCTCCGCCCTGATCGGCACCAAGGCGCCGGCGCTGAACCTGCCGCCGCTCGACGGCGCCAACCTGCCGGCGCTGACCGATGCGGCAATCAAGGGTAAGCTGACCCTCGTCAACGTCTTCGCCTCATGGTGTCTCCCCTGCCGGGATGAACATCCAGTATTGAAAGAACTGGCAAAGGACGGACGGTTGAACATCGTCGCCATCAATTACAAGGACCAGAGCGACAACGCCCTGCGTTTCCTCGGCGAAGTCGGCAACCCCTATCGTGCGATCGGCGTCGATCCGAACGGCAAGGCAGCGATCGACTGGGGTGTCTACGGCATTCCGGAAAGCTATCTGGTCGGGCCTGACGGCACGATCCTCTACAAGCGCGTCGGACCCTTCGACGATATCAGCCTGAAGGAAGGGCTGTTTCCAGCGATGGAAAAGGCGCTCGGCAAGCCGGTTTCCTAATGAGGTGTCTTATCAGGACAAAGAAGCCTTAACCCCCGCCCTGCCAGACTTTGATCGCCTCCACCGGCCAGATCAGCATCACAACATTGAGCGTCAGGTTGTCGCGGATTATGTAGCCGGTGAAAATCTCGAAGAAGATGGCGATCGCTACCGTCAGCGCCACCGGTGCGCGCCGCGCGAAGAAGAAGCCGACGCACATGAAGATGGTGTCCATCGCCGAATTCAGGATGCTGTCGCCGTAATAATCGAGCGCGATCGTCGCCGTGCGGTAGCGGTCGATGATGAGCGGTGAATTCTCGAGCAGCTCCCAGCCGGATTCGATCACCAGCGCCAGCAGCAGCCTTGCCGCCAGCGGCTTGCGGCGCAGGATGAGATGCGCGAGCCCGTAGAACAGGAAGCCGTGGATGATGTGCGACGGCGTATACCAATCCGACAGATGCTGCGAATTGCCGCTGGTATTGACCCCGCCCTCCCACAGCTTGACATAACCGCAGGCGCAGATCGGCACGCGGCCCATCATATATTCGGCGGCAATCTGAATGATCAGAACCGCAAGGCAGGCGGCGAACCAAAAGGTCTGGTGTCTTACGCGGTATTCGGCCTCTGCAGCGCTCACTTCTCGCCGTCCGTTTCCAGATTGATGCTATGCTTCAACACCAGCGGCATCTGCGCCAGCGTGAAGATGATGGTGATCGGCATCGTGCCCCAGACCTTGAAGGCGACCCAGGTACCGTCGGAAAAATTGCGCCAGACGACTTCGTTCAGCACGGCGAGGAAGAGAAAGAAGATGCCCCAGCGGATGGTGAGCTTGCGCCAGCCCTCGGCATCGAGCTGAAAGGCGGCGTTAAAGACATAGCCGAGCAGCGACTTGCCGAAGGCCAGTCCGCCGAGCAGCGCCACCCCGAACAGCGCGTTGACGATGGTCGGCTTCATCTTGATGAAGGTCTCGTTCTGCAGCCAGATCGACAGCGAGCCGAAGATGAGGACGACGATGCCGGACACGAAGGGCATGATCGGCAGATGGCCGAGCACGATCTTCGAAACGATCAGCGAGAGGATCGTCGCCGCCATGAAGAGGCCGGTCGCGACGAACAGCGGTCCGCCCAATTCGGAAAGAGCAGGAAACGTCTCCACCAGCCACTGGCCACGCAGATTGGCGAAGAAGAAGATCAGCAGCGGTCCGAGTTCCAGCGCCAGTTTCAGCAGCGGATGATGCCGGTCGGCCGCGGTCGGGGTGATATCGCTCTCTGTACTCATGCGTTCTTCAAACCTGTTTTCCTGGAAACTGTTCCGGCCGTGCCTTGCAGGCTTTCGGCGGCATATCTGTGGCATCATTGCCCAAGCCCGGCAATGGCATGGGCAAAATCCTCGGCCTCGAACGGCTCCAGATCCTCGACGCCCTCGCCGACGCCGATGAAATAGACCGGCAGCTTATGCTTGGCCGAGATGGCGACAAGAATGCCGCCGCGCGCCGTGCCGTCGAGCTTTGTCATGATCAGCCCGTTGACGCCGGCGACGTTGCGGAAGATCTCGACCTGGTTGAGCGCGTTCTGCCCCGTCGTGGCATCGAGGGTCTGCAGCACGGTGTGCGGCGCATCGGGATCGAGCTTGCCGAGCACGCGCACGATCTTCTCGAGCTCGGCCATCAGCTCTGCCTTGTTCTGCAGGCGGCCGGCGGTATCGACGATCAGCACGTCGCATTTTTTCGCCTTTGCCTGTTCGAAGGCATCATAGGCAAGGCCGGCGGCATCGGCGCCGAGCTTGGTGCCGATGAATTCGGATTTCGTCCGGTCGGCCCAGATCTTCAGTTGCTCGATCGCAGCCGCACGGAAAGTATCGCCGGCTGCCAGCATCACCTTCAGCCCGGCGCCGGAAAGCTTCGCCGCAAGCTTGCCGATCGTCGTCGTCTTGCCGGTGCCGTTGACGCCGACGACGAGGATGACATGCGGCTTGTGCGAGAGGTCGAGCTGCAGCGGCTTGGCGACCGGCTTCAGGACCTTGGCGATTTCGGACGCCATGATCCGGCTGACATCCTCGCCGGTGACATCCTTGCCATAACGCTCGGAAGCGAGTGTGTCGGTGACGCGCATGGCGGTCTCGACGCCGAGATCGGCCTGGATCAGCAGATCTTCGAGATCCTGCAGCGTCTCGTCATCGAGCTTGCGCTTGGTGAACAGCGCGGTGATCTGGCTCGTCAGCTGCGAGGAGGTGCGCGCAAGGCCGTTGCGCAGGCGCTGGAACCAGCTGAGTTTCGGCTGCAGGACAACCGGCGCCGGCTCGACGACCTTAGGGCCGGTGGCGAAGCCTTTGGGGAGGATGGGGGATTCTGGCCTCGGCTCCTCGATCGCCGCCTCGGAGGGTTCTGCAGGCAGGATATCGTCTTCCGCCTTGTCCGGCATCTCCACAGCGGGAGGGGTCGACGGAATGGAGATGTCGTCTTCCACGTCCGGCGCCAAAATCTCTTCGGGCAACGTCTCTATAATCTCGACGACAGCTTCGACAGCATTGGGCGTTTCATCCTCAATGGCATCGACCGAGGAACCGGAAGGCAACGCGCCCGCAACTTCTTCGACTTCGGCTTCGGCCTCCAGCAGTGAAAGCGGCACCAGGCCGAAATCGCTCATCTGATCCGCAGGAGGAAGTGGCACGGCTTCCTCAAGGATGCTTGGCGCCTCGACCCCGCCCTCGCCGATATCGGCGGCCGGGCCGCCGGCCATGTCCATTTCCTCGGGCAGAACGGGATCGTCGGCGACCGGCAGAACCTCGTTCGGCGACCGCTGTTCGAGCTCGGCCTCCACCGCACTCGTCTCCGCCGGCTTGTCCTTGCCGAAGGTGAAGACCTTTTTGATGAAACTGAGCGCCATGGGGATTCCGTGAAAGTCAGGCCGCTGCTGCGGCCGTCAATTGCATGTCGAGATGCTTGCCATTGTGGCCGGTGATCGTGACCGGCACAAGTTCGCCGGGACGAAGGCCGGGGGCTGCGACCAGCGTGAAGTTCTCCGTATGCGCCAGGCCGTTGTTTTCAACAAGCAGCCATTGCCGGGTTCCAATCATCCCATCGAGATGGGATCGATGCAGCCTATGTCCAGCGGCGCGCAGCCTTGCGGCGCGATCCTTGACCAGCGACCGGTCGAGCTGCGGCATGCGGGCGGCCGGCGTGCCGGGACGCGGACTGTAGGGAAAGACATGCAGATGGGCGATACCAGCCTCTTCGGCCAGCCGCACGGCATTCTCGAACATCGCTTCGGTTTCTGTGGGAAAGCCGGCGATCATGTCGGCGCCGAAACTCATCTCGGGACGAAGCCGGCGCGCATCCTCGATGAAACGCAGCCCATCGGCGCGTAAATGCCGGCGCTTCATGCGCTTCAGAATCATGTCGTCGCCATGCTGCAGCGACAGATGCAGATGCGGCATGAAGCGTGGCTCGTCGGCGATGAGATCCATCAGGTGGGCATCGGCCTCGATGCTGTCGATCGAGGAAAGCCGCAGGCGGCGGATATCGGGGATCTGCTTCAGCAGCGTCTTCGCCAAAAGCCCGAGCGTCGGGGCGCCCGGCAGATCGCTGCCATAGCTGGTGGCATCGACGCCGGTCAGCACGATCTCGCGGTAACCGCCGTCGACGAGCTTGCGGGCCTGATCGACGACGGCTCCCATCGGTACGGAGCGGGAATTGCCGCGGCCATAGGGAATGATGCAGAAGGTGCAGCGGTGGTCGCAACCATTCTGCACCTGGATGAAGGCGCGCACATGGCCGTCGATGTGTCTGACCATCTGCGGCGCCGTCGCCTTGACGCTCATGATGTCGTTGACCCGGAGCTTCTCTTCGGCCGAAACGCCGAAATCCGGCAGGCTGCGATAGGAGGCGCTCGTCAGCTTCTCCTCGTTGCCGAGCACGGCATCGACCTCCGCCATGGCGGCGAAAGTCTGCTTTTCCGTCTGCGCGGCGCAGCCGGTGACGATGATGCGGGCATGCGGATTGTCGCGCCGTGCCCGGCGGATCGCCTGGCGGGCCTGGCGCACGGCCTCGCCGGTCACGGCACAGGTGTTGACCAGGATGGCGTTGTTGAGCCCGGCCTTTTCAGCCTGCGCCTTCATCACTTCGGATTCATATGTGTTGAGGCGGCAGCCGAAGGTAATGACCTCGACGCCGCTCACTGCGCCTCCGCCTCTCGCGTACCCTCGCGCCACCAGAGACCGGTCGAAGGATCGAGCTTACCCGACCATTCCCATTCGGCAGGGCCGGTCATGATGACGTGATCGTCGTGCTCGCGCCATTCGATGGAAAGCACGCCCGGCGGCTTGGCGCTTGCCACATTGATCGTCACCTTCCGGCCGGTGCGGCCGGTGCGCGCGGCACTGACGGCCGCCGAACAGGCGGCCGAACCGCAGGCAAGCGTCAGCCCCGCGCCACGCTCCCAGGTGCGCGTCGTCACCGATGTCGGCGATGTCACCTGCGCCAGCGTGATATTGGCGCGCTCAGGAAACATCGGATGGTTTTCGAGCAGCGGTCCGAAGCGGGCGAGATCATAGGACATCACGTCCCTGTCTACCCAGAAGATCGCATGCGGATTGCCCATCGACATCGCCGACGGCGAATGCAGCACCGGCTTGTCGATCGGGCCGATCTGCAGTTCGATGCGGCTGGTGTCATGGAATTCTTCCGCCAGCGGGATCCTGTCCCAATCGAACACCGGCCGGCCCATATCGACCGAGATCGTCCCGTCCTCGTGCTCGACGGCATTCAGGATGCCGGCGACCGTCTGGAAGGTAAAGACCTTCCTGCCGGTCTCGGCGGCAAGCGCCTGCACGACGCAGCGCGTGCCGTTGCCGCAAGCCTGCGCCTTCGAGCCGTCGGAATTCAGGATATCGATGAAGGCATCGGTGCCTTCGGCCTTCGGATCATGGATCGCCATGATCTGATCGAACTCGGTCTGTGGATCGGCATTGAGCGCGACCGCCGCCGCCGGCGTCACCTTGTCCGGCCGGCCGCGCATGTCGACGACCAGGATCTTGTTGCCAAGCCCGTTCATCCTCGCGAATTCGACCGTTGCGCTCATGGTATCATTCCGTCTGTCTTTCCGGTGTATATGGCGGAAATGCGAAGGAATTACCAGTGGGTGAGTGCCGGGCAGGCGTTGCGGTCTGCCGATCCTTTCGAGGCAGTTTGGCTTTTACCGCTGTGCACCGTCGGGATCGAAAGACGCAGCATGGGCTTCGACAATAGCTGCGGTGATGACCTTTCTCAGCTCGTAGACCAGCGAGCGGGACCGCTTGCGATCCAGATCCTGTGCCGCCTTCGCAAGATTCAGGCCTTCGTTCAGGACAATATGATGGGCCCGCGCCAGCGCCCAGCTCTCAATATCAGGATTTAACATTCGATATCTCCGCCGATTCATTCGGCATCAAGGATATTCACGAATCATTTTACAGGACGCACTTAAGTAGAAAGTAGAATCATAAGCAGAATAATTTGCAACTGGCGTTGACAGCGAATTCGGGCGCCCGACCGGAATATTTATCGGCAAAACCTGAAACCCTGGCGGATTGCGCAAGCCAATACATCGGTTTGTTTGAATATGTACTGTCGCTGCAACTGCCGGGTGACACGGCGGCCCACGCCGCCGCCCTTTCGTCACACGGCCTCTGGGAGGTCGGTCATGCGGTCATTTGTCCGCATCGCCTTGACTTTCGCGCGGCTTTCCTGTTTATCGCGCCCAATCCGCGACGAGCCACACGACTCCGAGCCGCCGACCGGGACCTTGAGATCCCGGAGGTCAACACCCGACAGCGCGATGCGCCCTCGGGTGCTTTTTGGCTTTGCGTCTTGTTTTCGTCAAGGAAAAGCACGACGTTTCCGGGCATATCCAAACCCGCCCGAAACGTATCAAGGAAGAGCCGATGTTTGAAAACCTCCAGGACCGTCTTGGATCCATTCTGAATGGACTGACAGGCCGTGGCGCGCTTTCGGAAGCCGATGTTTCCGCAGCGCTGCGCGAGGTTCGCCGTGCGTTGCTGGAGGCCGACGTCGCGCTCGACGTCGTGCGTTCCTTCACCGACCGCGTGCGTGAAAAGGCCGTCGGCGCCGAGATCCTGAAGTCGATCAAGCCCGGCCAGATGGTCGTCAAGATCGTGCATGACGAACTGATCGAGATGCTGGGCGGCGAAGGGGTCGGCATCGACCTGCATGCACCGGCCCCGGTCGTCGTCATGATGGTCGGCCTGCAGGGATCCGGCAAGACGACGACGACGGCGAAGATCGCCCATCGCCTGTCGACGCGCGAGAAGAAGAAGGTGCTGATGGCATCGCTCGACACGCGCCGTCCGGCAGCCCAGGAGCAGCTTCGCCAGCTCGGCGCGCAGGCCAATATCGACACATTGCCCATTATATCGGGCCAGTCGCCGACAGATATCGCCACCCGCGCCGTGCAGGCGGCCAAGCTCGGCGGCCATGATGTCGTCATCCTCGATACCGCCGGCCGTACGCATATCGACGAGCCCCTGATGGTCGAGATGGCCGACATCAAGAAGCGCTCGAACCCGCATGAAATCCTGCTGGTCGCCGACAGCCTCACCGGCCAGGACGCCGTCAACCTCGCCCGCAGTTTCGACGAACGCGTCGGCATCACCGGCCTCGTGCTGACCCGCATGGACGGCGATGGCCGCGGCGGCGCCGCCCTTTCAATGCGCGCCGTCACCGGCAAGCCGATCAAGCTGATCGGCGTCGGCGAGAAGATGAGCGAGCTGGAGGAATTCCATCCCCGCCGCATCGCCGACCGCATCCTCGGCATGGGCGACATCGTCTCGCTCGTCGAGCGCGCGGCCGAAAACATCGACGCCGAGAAGGCGGCCGCCATGGCCGCCAAGATGGCCAAGGGCAAGTTCGACCTCGACGACCTCGCCGATCAGCTGCGCCAGATGCAGAAGATGGGCGGCATGGGCGGCATCATGGGCATGATGCCCGGCATGGCCGGCATGAAGGACAAGATGGCCGCAGCCGGCCTCGACGACAAGCTTTTCGGCCGCCAGATCGCCATCATCCAGTCGATGACCAAGGCCGAGCGCACCAATCCCGACCTGCTCAAGCATTCGCGCAAGAAGCGCATCGCCGCCGGCTCCGGCACCGATGCCGCCGCCATCAACAAGCTTCTGAAGATGCACCGCCAGATGGCGGACATGATGAAGATGATGGGCGGCAAGGGCAAAGGCGGCATGATGAAGCAGATGATGGGCGGCCTTGCCGGCAAGATGGGGCTCGGCGGCGGCATGGGCGGCATGGGTGGCGGCATGCCCGATCTCTCGAATATCGATCCCCGGCAGCTCGAGGCCTTGCAGAAGCAGGCGGAAGCGGCGGGGCTTGGAAAACCGGGTGGGGGCATGCCCGGTCTCGGCGGTATGCCGGGTGGTTTGTCGGGCCTCGGCGGCGCCAAGCTGCCGGGCCTTGGCGGTGGTTTCCCGGGATTGCCCGGATTGCCGAAGAAGAAGTGAAAGGATCGCTTGCCCCATGATTGATCCAAACGTCAAAGCCCAGCTCGCGAGCTATCGTCAGTCGATCGACAATATCGACGCCGCTCTCGTGCACATGCTGGCCGAACGCTTCCGCTGCACCAAAGAGGTGGGCGTGCTGAAGGCCAAATACAATCTGCCGCCGGCCGACCCGGCGCGCGAGGAATACCAGATCGAACGCCTTCGCCAGTTGGCGAAAGCCGCCAATCTGGATCCGGATTTCGCTGAGAAGTTCCTGAACTTCGTCATCAAGGAAGTCATCCGGCATCATGAGCAGATCGCTGCGGATCACGCTGAACAAAGCGCTGCAGCCCGATAACCCGTACCGCCTCACGAGGCGGTCAAGAAAAGCCCAAGGAGTAAAGAACATGGCACTGAAAATTCGTCTCGCCCGCGGTGGTTCCAAGAAGCGCCCGTACTACCACGTCGTTCTCGCCGATGCGCGCAGCCCGCGTGACGGCCGCTTCCTCGAAAACCTCGGTTCCTGGAACCCGATGCTTGCCAAGGACGATGAGAAGCGCGTTCAGCTGAACGCCGAGCGCATCAAGCACTGGATCGAACACGGCGCCCAGCCGACCGACCGCGTTCTGCGCTTCCTCGATGAAGCAGGCGTTGCCAAGCGCGAAGTCAAGAACAACCCGGTCAAGGCAAAGCCCGGCAAGCGCGCCCAGGAACGCGCCGCCGAAAAGGCTCAGAAGGTCGCCGACGCTGCGGCTGCTGCTGCCGACGCCGCGGAATAATCGCGACATTCCCTTCGAGCGGGCGGCATGGCGACATGCCGCCCGTTTTCGTTTCCAATCGCCCACACTTCGTTTATGAGAAACCTGTCTTTCGGCTTCACATGAAGGAACCCATGACAAAGCTTGAAAACCCCGTTCTGATGGCGACGATCGGTGGCGCGCAAGGCCTCCGCGGCGAGGTGCGCGCCAAGGCCTATACGGCCGATCCCGGCGCGCTTGGCGACTACGGCCATCTGCACAGCATGGACGGCCGCAGTTTCGAAGTCCTCGAAATCCGCGAGATGAAGAATGTCGTCGTCGTCCGTTTCCGCGGCGTCAACGACCGCAATGCCGCCGAGGCTCTGAACGGGCTTGAACTCTATATCGAGCGGGACAACCTGCCGGACGAGGAGCTGGAGGACGACGAGTTCTACTATGCCGATCTCGAAGGGCTCGAGGCGCGAGACGACAAGGGTGTCAGCTATGGCACGGTCACCGGCGTCTTCGATTTCGGCGCCGGCGACCTGCTGGAGCTCAAAGGTCCGGGCAAGCGTCCGGTGCTGATCCCCTTCTCCGAAGCCTCGGTGCTGGAAATCGACCTCGAGGCCGGCACGCTGCTGATCGATCCGCTGGCGGCGGGGCTGGTCGACGATCCCGAAGAGCTTTCGAAATTCACTCCCGACAAGCCGAAAAAGAAGAAGTGATGGCTTTCCGGGCGAGCGTGCTGACACTTTATCCGGAAATGTTTCCGGGGCATCTGGGCTTCTCGCTCGCCGGCAAGGCGATGGAGCGGGGACAATGGTCGCTGGACACGGTGCAGATCCGCGACTTCGCCACCGACAGACACCGCACCGTCGACGACACCCCGGCCGGCGGCGGCGCCGGCATGGTGCTGAAACCTGACGTTCTCGCCCGCGCGATCGACAGCGCCTCAGAAATCGATACCCGCCCGCGGCTGCTGATGAGCCCGCGCGGCCGGCCGCTGACGCAGGAGCGTGTGCGCGAGCTCGCGGCAGGCGACGGCGTCATTATCGTCTGCGGCCGCTTCGAGGGCGTCGACCAGCGGGTGATCGAGGCGCGCGGACTGGAAGAGGTCTCGATCGGCGACTACGTCCTATCAGGCGGCGAGCCGGCGGCGCTGACCGTGCTCGATGCGATCGTCCGCATCCTGCCCGGCGTCATGGGCAACGACCTTTCCGGCCTGCACGAAAGCTTCGAAGGCGGACTGCTGGAACATCCGCATTACACCCGGCCGCAGGAATGGGAAGGCCGGGAAATCCCGGCGATCCTCACCTCGGGCAACCACGGCGCCATCGAGAAATGGCGGCATCAGGAAGCGGTGCGGCTGACGCGGGAGCGGCGGCCGGATCTGCTCGAAAAGGACTAGCGTATCGGCTCGAAAATCGGGATCGATTTTCGGAAAGCACGACACGTAGATTTAAAATGTTACATCGTCCTTTGCGCGTCTGAAAAGGCGCGCGGCGCTGTAAAGTGAGAAAAACGGCTGATTTCGCAGCCCTTTTCACAAAAATGCCGCCCAAGGGATGACAAGCCATGGCCTTTCGTGTATTGGCGCACGCGGAAATGGGGTTTATCCCCGTCTGCCAGCAAACAAAGAATGGCGAATCCGCTCCCGCCCTTGACGGGCAAAGTCCTGAGGCCAGTTCCGAAGGATCAGTGTTGAGCGCTCTGGCTGTTTCAGAAGAACCAAAGGTTAAGACGATGAACATCATTCAGCAGCTTGAGGCCGAACAGGCCGCCAAGATCGAAGCCAAGCGCACGCTTCCGGAATTTTCCCCGGGCGACACCGTCCGTGTCAACGTGAAGGTCACGGAAGGCACCCGTACCCGCGYTCAGGCCTATGAAGGCGTCTGCATCGCCCGCTGCGGCGGCGGCCTGCAGGAAAACTTCACGGTCCGCAAGATCTCCTACGGCGAAGGCGTCGAGCGCGTATTCCCGGTCTACTCGCCGATGATCGAAAGCGTCGACGTCGTTCGCCGCGGTAAGGTCCGTCGCGCCAAGCTCTATTACCTGCGCGACCGTCGCGGCAAGTCTGCCCGTATCGTTGAAGACACCGGCGTCCGCGCCCGCAAGCTCAACGACGCCGAGCGCGCCGCCATTGCCGAGGAAAAGGCACGCATCGAAGCTGAAAAGGTTGCAGCAGCCCAGGCGCTCGCCGCCGAGAAGGCAGCAGCAGAAGCTGCGGAAGCCAAGGCCGCTGCTGAAAAGGCTGCCGCAGAAGCAGCCGCCGCTGCAGCGGAACCGGCAGCAGAATAAGATCTGCGCTACGCAAAATTCTTTGCTTGGAAAGGCGGCCCTCGGGTCGCCTTTTCTATTTTTTGTTTCAGCACGCAGCCGGCGGCCTTGCCTCGGGCCTATCTTCCGTGACAGTTTTTGCCGTTCAATTTTAGGGAACCGTTCAATGTTGTTTCGCCGTACCGTTCTTGCGAGCTTCGCCGCCCTTGCTCTTCTGCCCCTGGCCGCATCGGCCGCCGAACTGCCTGATCTCGGCGGCAAGAGCGTCGTCGTCGTGACCGAGAATGCCTATCCGCCGCTGCAGTTCGTCGATCCGAAATCCGGCAAGGCGATCGGCTGGGAATATGATGCGATGAACGAGATCGCCAAGCGGCTGAATTTCAAGGTTGAATACCAGAACACCAGCTGGGACGCGATGATCCAGGCGGTTTCCGACGGCCAGTACAACATCGGCATGACCGGCATCACCATCAAGGAAGACCGCAAGCAGAAGGTGGATTTCTCCGATCCCTATATGCGCTCACAGCAATTCATGCTGGTGCGCGGCGACGAGAAGCGCTTCGCCGACGCCAAGTCTTTCGCCGAATTCAAGGATGGCCTGGTCGGCGCGCAGCCCGGCACCACGCCTTTCTACACCGCGGTCTACGAAGTGCTTGATGGCAACGAACAGAACCCGCGCATCAAGCTTTTCGAAACCTTCGGCGCCACCGTCCAGGCCCTGAAGGCCGGCGATGTCGACGTGGTGCTGACCGACGGCACCGCCGGCAAGGGTTATGTCGATGCATCGGGCGGCGCGCTGAAACTGATCGGCGAGCCGCTCGGCACCGAGGATTTCGGCTTCATCTTCCCGAAAGGGTCCGATCTCGTCGCCCCTGTCAATGCCGCCATTGCTGCGCTCAAAGCCGATGGCACGCTGGATGCGCTGAACAAGAAGTGGTTCCTCGACTACAAGATGGGCGAATGACGCCGAGCAGCCACTAATGGCGTTGCGACCATCTCCCGACAGACACGTCAAGGATGACTATCCCTGGTGGCTGGTCGCGCTTGTTGCGATCGGCCTCGTCCTTGCCGCCGTCATCGTCACCAACGATATCTATGCCCAGGTTTTCCGCACCGTCGTCAACGGTGTCGGCATCACCGTCTTCGTCACGCTGGTCGCCTTCGTGCTCGCCACCGTGCTCGGCCTCGGCATCTGCCTGCTTGGCATGGCCGACAGCCAGGTGTTGCGTCAGATTGCGCGATTCTACATCGAGATCATCCGCGGCATACCGATCCTCGTGCTGCTGTTCTACGTCGCCTTCGTCGGCGCGCCGGCTCTGGTCGCAGCCTATAATTTCCTGATTTCGCCGCTGGTGACATCAGGCGTGGCCGAGCCCATCCTGGTGCGCGACCTCTCGCTGATGTGGCGAGCGATCATCGCGCTGACGGTCGGTTATTCCTCCTTCATCGCCGAAATCTTCCGGGCCGGTTTCCAGTCGGTCGATCTCGGCCAGATCGAGGCGGCCAAGGCTCTCGGTCTCTCGCGCTACCGGCGCTTCCGCTCCGTCGTCTTCCCGCAGGCGATCCGGGTGATCTTCCCGCCGCTCTCCAACGATTTCGTCTCGATGGTGAAGGACAGCTCGCTCGTCTCCGTGCTTGGGGTCGCCGACATCACACAGATGGGCAAGGTCTATGCCGCCGGCTCCTTCCGCTTCTTCGAGACCTATTCGATCGTCACCTATATCTACCTGATCCTGACGATCGGCCTGTCGCTGGCGCTGCGGCGGACGGAGAAATGGATGAAGTCGCGGTAAGCGATCAATACCTGCCGGCCGCTGAGAGGCCGCAGAGCGTCTGCTGATGATTCAAATTGAAGCCGCCGCGAAAAATCGCTATATGCAGGCCATGGAATCCAAGTTCAGATGCATTGGTGCGCATATTTTCGTGCTGCAGGACCATTATCGCCTGCCGGCGCGGTTCTTTGCGTGCGTGTCCGGTGCGCTCAACAGCCGACTTCGTTGATCGAATGACGGCCGGCGGAGCCTGATCTGCCATTTCTCGATTTTCCAAAAGCTTTAGAAAAACGGACTTAACGCCATGAGCGCACCGCGTACCCTCTACGACAAGATCTGGGACGATCATCTGGTCGACGAACAGCCAGACGGCACCTGTCTTCTCTACATCGACCGCCACCTGGTTCACGAAGTGACCTCGCCGCAGGCTTTCGAAGGCCTGCGCATGACCGGCCGCAAGGTTCGCGCGCCGGAAAAGACGCTCGCCGTCGTCGACCATAACGTTCCGACCTCGCCCGACCGCCATCTCGGCATCAAGAACGAGGAAAGCCGCATCCAGGTGGAAGCTCTGGCCACCAATGCCGCCGAATTCGGCGTCGAATATTATTCGGCAAGCGACAAGCGCCAGGGCATCGTCCACATCGTCGGCCCGGAACAGGGCTTCACCCTGCCCGGCATGACCATCGTCTGCGGCGACAGCCATACCTCGACGCATGGCGCCTTCGGCGCGCTGGCGCACGGCATCGGCACCTCCGAGGTCGAGCATGTGCTGGCGACCCAGACACTGATCCAGAAGAAGGCGAAGAACATGCTGGTGCGGGTCGACGGCCAGCTTCCGCCGCACGTCACCGCCAAGGACATCATCCTTGCCATCATCGGCGAGATTGGCACGGCCGGCGGCACCGGCCACGTCATCGAATTTGCCGGCGAAGCGATCCGCGCGCTGTCGATGGAAGGCCGCATGACCGTCTGCAACATGACGATCGAAGGCGGCGCCCGCGCCGGCCTGATCGCCCCTGACGAAAAGACCTTCGAATATATCAAGGGCAAGCCGCGCGCGCCGAAGGGCGAGGCACTGGAACAGGCGATCGCCTATTGGAAGACGCTGCAGACCGACGACGGCGCTCATTATGACCGCGTCGTCGTGCTCGATGCCGCCAGCCTGCCGCCGATCGTTTCCTGGGGCTCTTCGCCCGAGGATGTCATCTCCGTCCAGGGCATCGTTCCGAACCCGGACGATATCCAGGACGAAACCAAGCGCACCTCCAAGTGGCGTGCGCTCGACTATATGGGCCTGAAGCCGGGCACGAAGATGACCGACATCACGCTTGACCGCGTCTTCATCGGCTCCTGCACCAACGGCCGCATCGAGGATCTGCGCGAAGTCGCCAAGGTCGTCGAAGGTAAGACGGTTGCCGCGACCGTCGACGCGATGATCGTGCCGGGCTCCGGCCTCGTCAAGGAACAGGCGGAAGCCGAAGGCCTCGACAAGATCTTCAAGGCCGCCGGTTTCGACTGGCGCGAGCCGGGCTGCTCCATGTGCCTTGCCATGAATGACGACCGCCTGAAGCCGGGCGAACGTTGCGCTTCGACCTCGAACCGCAACTTCGAAGGTCGTCAGGGCTTCAAGGGCCGCACGCACCTCGTCTCGCCGGCAATGGCAGCCGCAGCCGCGATCGCCGGGCACTTCGTCGATATCCGCGAGTGGAACTGATCTGATCCGGCCAACGGATGAGATTGAGAGCCGCCCGATACACATCGGGCGGCTTTGCATTTATGGCGTCTGTCGCGTCGGCACCCACATGGTGCGACCTGCACAGCTCCGCGCCTTCTCCAACGCGCAAGAGCTCGGCAGCCCTCTGAGTTGCTGTGCTAAAGCGCGTGGCGGGCGAGCCCGTTTGTGCATGGCCCGCCTTCCCAATTTCATCCTTTCGGGCAATCGACATCGATATATTCCTGTGGCCTCATCGATAATCAGGCGCGACACGCGACAGATACCGTTCAGGCTTCGGCGAACACCGCGCCATCGGGGAAGCGCCATGAGGCAGAAATTAGTAGCGAGTTTACTGCGAGCCAGCCTGATCATGTTTGCACCGCTGGCATCGATCGACGCCGTCGGCGCCGCGCCGATGCATCCAGCCATACCGCCAGTCACGGTCGCCTCGGGCCAACTGCTGCAGGTCGCACAGAAGAAGATACCGTCACTCAACGGATACCGCGGCTACAGCAGCGGCCGGCCAGGCTATGTCAAGAGCGCGAACGGTTATTGGTATCCCTCACGCGCCTTCGACGATTATACCGGCTCAATTGGAAGACCGCAGAGCCTGGGCAATAGCTGCAGTTACGGCTTCGCCCCGACCAACGGATCGTCCAATTGCAATTATTGACTGAAGGCTGCATGCCTCTGTCAAGCGATGGCCGCCCGGGTGATCTCTCCTCCGGGGCGACCGTTGATGAGCTCGGTAATGCTAGAAGGCTGCCGTCATCGGATCCGGTCCCATGCGGGCGCTGGCGCTGTCGAGTTTGGCGATCGCAGCCATATCATCGGCATCGAGCTTGAAGTCGAACACCTGGAAATTCTCCTCGATACGCGACGGCGTCACTGATTTCGGGATGACGACGAGGCCGGTGTCGATGTGCCAGCGAATGATGACCTGAGCCGGCGTCTTCTGATGCTTTTTGGCGATCTCGCCTATAACAGCGTTCGAGATGAACTTGCCCTGGCCGAGCGGGCTCCAGGATTCGGTGGCAATGTTCAGCTTCTGGTGAGCCGCCTGCGCCGCCTTCTGCTGGAAATCGGGATGCAGCTCGATCTGGTTGATGACGGGAACGACGCCGGTCTCGCCGATGATACGCTCGAGATGTTCAGGATAGAAATTCGACACGCCGATCGAGCGCGCGCGGCCCTCTTCCCGGATGCGCACGAAAGCCTTCCAGGTCTCCGTATAAAGGCCACGATGCGGCGACGGCCAGTGAATGAGATAAAGGTCGACATATTCGGAACCGAGCTTCTTCAGGCTGCCGTCGAAGGCGCGCAGCGTATTGTCATAGCCCTGATCGGTATTCCTGAGCTTGGTGGTGACGAAGATGTCCTTGCGATCGAGGCCGGAAGAGCGAATGCCTTCGCCAACGCCCTCTTCGTTGTCGTAGCCGGAAGCGGTATCGATGTGACGATAGCCGGCGGCGATCGCAGTGCGCACGGTGGGAGCGGCAATATCCTGCGGCGTCTGCCAGACGCCGAAGCCGACCTGCGGAATGGAATGTCCGTCATGGAAAGTGATGATGGGTTGAGCGGTCACAATATATCTCCGGGAGTTTGAAGAATTGGACGAGGCATGAATTGCGCCCGCGCTTGCGGACGTCCCTGAACGCATTTCAGCCGGAGCGTTCGGTCACCGAAGGCATATAGGCGACCATCTCGACAATACAATCAGACGACGCGGACAATCGTTCCCTTTCGAAGGTGGGGTAGCAGGCGGCGCATGTCGCGCAGGCTCACCGCCACGCAGCCCGCCGTCGGCTCGTAGCCCGGCCGGATGAGATGGAAGAAGATCGCCGAGCCGCGATTGCGCGCACGCGAGGAGATGTTCCAGTCCATCACCAGGCAGATATCGTAGAGACCGTCGCTGCGCCGCATCTCCTCGTGACTTGCACTGAACGGCGCCCGGACGAGGCGGTTGTAGCTGGCGTTGTCAGACTGATCGCACCAGAGCATGTCGGGGCGGATGCGGCGGATGGAAAGCGGAGTGACGAGCCGGCCGTTCCGCTCGCCGCGCCGGAAGCCTGATATCAGCCTCATCGAGGCGATCGGCGTGGCGCCGTCGCCCTCGCGTTTCATCACGGTGCGGCCGGAACGGCCGATCGCAGCAGGCACGGTGATGGCGCCGAGCCGGACGATCGCCCGGTTCTTGCGCCCCGGCGCAGCACGCACCACCATCGTCGACGGTGTCATACCCCGCCTCTGCCTTGCTTTTTCCATTTTTCTCGCATGTCGTGCCTTGTCTGGGGCTTCGATTGAAATCATATCGAAACCGACCCGGCAACAGCCCGCTGCCCGATCCTTGCCAAACCAGGAATTTGGCGTAGGACTAGGGGACTTAACATGAGGACGCAAACGGCATGACCGCACGCACCATTCTTCTGGTGGATGACGACGATGACCTTCGACAGACGCTGACGGAGCAATTGTCGCTGTATGAGGAATTCACGGTTCTGCAGGAAGCCAACGCCGGCAAAGGTGTCGCGACCGCCCGCTCGACGCCGATCGACCTGCTGATCATGGATGTCGGCCTGCCCGATATGGACGGCCGCGAGGCAGTGAAGCTGCTGCGCAAGGGCGGCTTCAAGGCGCCGATCATCATGCTGACCGGCCACGATACCGATTCCGACACGATCCTCGGCCTCGAAGCCGGCGCCAACGACTATGTCACCAAGCCTTTCCGCTTCGCCGTTCTGCTCGCGCGCATCCGCGTGCAGCTGCGCCAGCATGAGCAGAGCGAGGATGCGACCTTCACCGTCGGCCCCTATCTCTTCAAGCCGAGCCAGAAGCTGCTGACCACCGATAACGGCCAGAAGATCCGGCTGACGGAAAAGGAAGCGGCGATCATCCGCTATCTGTACCGCGCCGAACAGAAAGTGGTCACCCGCGACGTGCTGCTCGAAGAGGTCTGGGGCTATAATTCCGGCGTGACGACGCATACGCTGGAAACCCACGTCTATCGCCTGCGCCAGAAAATCGAGCGCGATCCCTCCAATGCCGAAATTCTCGTCACGGAAAACGGCGGCTACAAGATCATACCCTAGAGCATTTTCCTTTTCTCCGAATCACGGAAATGCTCTATCTCTTTGTTTTCACGCAATTCCCGGCAAAAGCGTTTCACGCTTTGCCTGGCAAAACCGCTAGGCACTTTTGCTGGAATTGCTCTAAGGCGAAAAGCCCGCATGGCGCTGACCGACGACATCCACATGCTCGCGCAGCTTCCTCTGTTCAAGGACATGAACGAGGATCAACTGCGGTTGGTCGCCTTCGGCGCCGACCGGCGCATGATCGCTGCCGGCCAGATGCTGTTTCGCCAGGGCTCACCCGCCGAGAGCGCCTATGTCATCCTCACCGGCAGCCTGGAGCTGAGCGCGACGAGCAGCGACGGCATGCAGAGGACAGAGGGGATCGCCGGTCCCGGAACCCTGGTTTCCGAGTTGGCGCTGGTGACGCTGGTGGAGCGCAAGTTCACCGCGGTAGCGCGCGAGGATACCAGCATCATCCGCATCACCCGCGCCCTCTTCCACCGGCTGATCGAAGAATATCCGGACGCGGCCCGRCTGATCGAGAACCGCATCCGCGACAATCTTGCGGAGCTTGCGGCAAAGGCCGCAAGCCAGTTCTACCGCTTCAGCTGATCCCGTTAGAGCAGTTCTGCGCTTTACGAAAAGCTGAAGCGCCTAGCTCTAGAAATCGAAATGCGCCGTCACTGGCACGTGGTCGGAGGGACGATCCCAGCCGCGCGCCTCCTTCAGGATTTCGATTCGCTTCAGATGCGGCCCGAGATCCGACGACGACCAGATATGGTCGAGACGGCGGCCGCGGTCGGCCGCCTCCCAGTCCTTGGCGCGATAGCTCCACCAGGTGTAGAGCTTCTCGTTTTCAGGCACATGCTGGCGCATGAGATCGAGCCAGGCGCCGCGCTTCATCACCTCGAGCAGCCCTTCGGTTTCGACGGGCGTATGGCTGACGATCTTCAGAAGCTGCTTGTGCGACCAGACGTCGTGCTCCAGCGGCGCGATGTTGAGGTCGCCGACGAGGATGGCTGAGGTGTTGGCCTCGCCATTGGCTTTCAGCAGCTTCATCTCCTCGATGAAATCGAGCTTGTGGCCGAATTTCGGATTAATCGTGCGATCCGGCTCGTCGCCTCCGGCTGGGACATAGAAATTATGCAGCCGAACGCGACGATTGCCGTGCTCGAAGATCGCCGAGATGTGGCGCGCATCGCCGACGCCGCAATAATCCTGCCGGTGATCCTCGGTCAGCGGAATGCGCGAGGCGATCGCCACGCCGTGATAGCCCTTCTGGCCATGGATGATGATGTGATTGTAGCCCATCGCCCGCAGCGGTGCCGCCGGAAACAGGTCGTTCGTCACCTTGGTTTCCTGCAGACAGAGGATATCGGGCCTGTGCTTGAGAACGAGCTGCTCGACGATCGGCATGCGCAGCCGCACCGAATTGATGTTCCAAGTGGTGATCGAAAAACCCATGCCCCATACCCTCTCGCGTCCAATGCCCGCATGCCGGCCGAACCACAGCTCGACGCGACGCGCTTTCATGAAAGGGCTTTAAAACAAAGGCGGACGCGAGGGAACCGGCCATGAGCATGATGCCGAAAAGTGTGAGCGGTTTTCGGACGACATCATGCTCAAATCTTTGATTGAGATCCGGATGTTTTCAAGCCAATCCGGCCTGAAGACATCCGGATCTGGTAAAAGGAGCAGCCGATCAACCGAAAAGGCCTCAGTCGCGCGACTGAGGCGTGCCTGGAATGGTCTCATAGGGCACGCGGAAGACGCGATCGTCGAACTGCATGCCGGTTTTGACGTTGAAGATCATCACCGAAGTGTCCTTGCCCTGATTGTCGGTGATCGTCCACTGACGCAGGTCGTAGGTCTTCGGGTCGAACATCATGGTGATGGTCGAGTTTCCGAACACCGTATTGTTACCCAGCGCGATCGTCGTCAGGTCGGACTCTTCCTTCACGCCCTTCACCATGCCGGCCGAAAGGTCGATATGCTGCGCCAGGAGCAGGCTGAGCGGGGTCTTGGAGAGCGGATAGAGATCCCAGGTCTTCAGCTTCGTATTGCCGATGGCGACGTTCCTGCCGTCGGCGATCACCCGCATCGGCGACGGAGCGTCATAGTTGAAGCGCAACTTACCCGGGCGCTGGATGAAAAACTTGCCGCCGGTCTGTTCGCCGCGCGGACCGAACTGCACGAATTCACCCTGCATCGTCGTGACGCCGGAGAAATGATCGGCGATCGCCTGCGCGGTGCCGGAGGCGGGAGCTGCCGCCTGCGCGTAAGCGCCAAGGGGAATGGCGCTCGCCATCGCAGCGACGGCGAAGGCGCCGAGAAGGTCGCGGCGCGTTACCGCCAGGCCGGAGAGGAAGGTATCGGAGTGACTCATCTAAATCTCCTTTATGCGATCTGCATGCTGCCGAAAGGCGGCGTCTTCAAGGCGTTGCGATCGGCCTGCGAGAGGTAACGGCTTCGACGCTATCAGGTTTCCGCAAAAGCGGCTGTATCGGAAATATATGCCTGTTCTGTCAGCGGTCGAGGATGTCGCCTTCTGTGGGAACGAGGATCTCGCGTTTGCCGGCATGGTTGGCCGGTCCGATGATGCCCTCCTTCTCCATGCGCTCGACGAGCGAGGCGGCGCGGTTGTAGCCGATGCCGAGCCGGCGCTGGACGTAGGAGGTCGACGCCTTGCCGTCGCGCAGCACGATGGCGACCGCCTGGTCGTAGGGATCTTCCGATTCGGAAAGATTGGACGTGCCGGCCGGACCGCCGCCACCGCCGCCGTAATCGCCGTCTTCGTCGTCATCGGCGGTGATTGCGTCGAGATATTGCGGCGAGCCCTGGGTCTTCAGGTAGGAGACGATCTCTTCCACTTCGACATCAGAGACGAACGGGCCGTGCACGCGCTGGATACGCCCGCCGCCCGCCATGTAGAGCATGTCGCCCATGCCGAGCAGCTGTTCAGCGCCCTGTTCGCCAAGGATGGTGCGGCTGTCGATCTTCGAGGTCACCTGGAAGGAGATGCGGGTCGGGAAGTTCGCCTTGATCGTGCCGGTGATGACGTCAACGGACGGACGCTGTGTCGCCATGATCACGTGGATGCCGGCCGCACGCGCCATCTGCGCCAGACGCTGGACGGCGCCTTCGATATCCTTGCCGGCGACCATCATCAGGTCGGCCATCTCGTCGATGATCACGACGATATAGGGCATCGGCCGCAGATCGAATTCCTCGGTCTCGTACATCGCCTCGCCGGTATGGCGGTCGAAGCCGGTCTGCACCGTGCGCGAGATCGCCTCGCCCTTCGACAGCGCCTGCTCGACGCGGGTGTTGAAGCCGTCGATGTTGCGCACGCCGATCTTCGACATCTTCTTGTAGCGCTCTTCCATCTCGCGAACAGTCCATTTGAGCGCGACGACGGCCTTCTTCGGATCGGTGACGACAGGCGAAAGCAGGTGCGGGATGCCGTCATAGACGGAGAGTTCGAGCATCTTCGGGTCGATCATGATCAGGCGGCACTGTTCCGGCGTCATGCGGTAGAGCAGCGACAGGATCATCGTATTGATGGCGACCGACTTGCCGGAACCGGTGGTGCCGGCGACGAGCAGATGCGGCATCTTGGCAAGATCGGCGATCACGGCTTCGCCGCCGATCGTCTTGCCGAGCGCCATGGCGAGCTTCGCCTTGCTGCCCTCGAAATCCCGGGAAGCGATGAGTTCACGCAGATAGACGGTCTCGCGCGTCTGGTTCGGCAATTCGATGCCGATCGCGTTGCGGCCGGGCACGACGGCGACGCGCGCGGCAATGGCGCTCATCGAGCGGGCGATATCGTCGGCAAGGCCGATGACGCGCGACGACTTGATGCCGGGCGCCGGCTCCAATTCGTAGAGCGTGACGACAGGGCCGGGACGGACATGGATGATCTCACCCTTGACGCCGAAATCCTCGAGCACGCCTTCGAGCATGCGGGCGTTCTGTTCCAGCGCATCGGCCGAAAGCGTGGAGTCGCGCACGACGTTCTTCGRTTCGGCGAGCAGATGCATCGAGGGAAGCTGGAAACCCTCGGGGCGGATGAACGAGCCCTGCGCCTCCCGCTCGATGCGGGCGCTGGGCTTCGGGCGTGCGACCACCGGGACGACGCGCGGTTCCGGCTTGCCGGCGGCCTTTGCCGGTGCGCGGATCATCCAGTCGTCGTCATCGTCGTCGGGCAGGATATCGGCCGGGCGCGGCGGCATGTCGTTATCGAAGGGCAGGTCGTCGTCATTATCATCGTCGTCATCGATGGACAGCGACGGCGCGGAGACGATGCGCCGCGGCGAAGCCGTCCTTGGCCCCATCGATGGCTCCATCGAGGGCTCCATGCGCTCACCGCGGACGGTCGGCGCCTTGGCGCGAACGGGTTCATTCAACGTACCGAACTCGTCATCGTTGAAATCATAAGGTGATTCGTAATCGCCCTGGCGCCGCTTGCGCGGCCCCATGCCGAAGAGCCGGCGCAGCCGGCCCTGGCTCATGTACCAGGCATGCGTCACCGCGCCGCTGAAAGCGACCCAGCGCGACTCGTCCTCCTCCTCGTCCTCGTCTCCGACGACGCGGGCCTTGCTGCGTGTATCGACGTACTCCTCCTCGATCTCCTCATCGGCGTCGCTGCGACCGACGAGGCCGGCGGCAAACAGCATCATCCAGGCGGTCGGCGCGGCAAAGATGCAGCCGACGACCATGGCGAAGGTGCCTGTGGGATAAGCGCCGACGAAGAGTGCGGGAAAACGCAGGATCATGTCGCCGACGACGCCGCCGATGCCGTTCGGAATCGGCCAGGTGAGCGGCGGCGGAAAACAGCCGATGACGGCGGAAGAGAGGACCGAACCGGCAAACCAGGCGCCGATCCGGGCAGGAATACGGCTGAAGCGGCGGCCAGAAATCAGCGTCAGCGCCCAGGCGACGATCGGCAGCATCGAAACGACGCTGGCAAGGCCGAGGAATTGCATGACGATATCGGCAAAGGCGGCACCGCTGTAACCGAGAATATTCGTCGGCAGGTTGGCGGTGGCATAGGAATAGCTCGGATCCGCAACGTTCCATGTCGCCAGCGCCGCGACGCAGAACGCCAGCAGCAGAAAGATCGCAAAGCCGATGAGTGCCTGGATCTGCCGCAGCATGAATGCCGAGAAGGAGAACCGATCCGGACGGCCATCCATTGCCGGCGACGTGCTTCTTGCCATGTGTCTAACCCGTCCAATGCCTGAGGACACGCGAATCGCTGAAGCTTCGCCGTGCCAAAATGCGTCCGCTCTACCTAATCAGAGCCGGGTTAAAGCGATGTTAACCATGCATGGCTGGACGACAATTCCGGACAGGGAAATGAAAAAGGCCCGAACCTTGGAAG